>NZ_JAXCMJ010000073.1:0-7972 GCF_038084995.1 Sphingomonas sp. 2378 | reverse complement strand
CCGCCCCCTCCCCCCGCCGCCGCCAAGGCGCAGGCCGCCGCCTATGTGAAAGCCGCCGGGATGAGCGATCTCTACGAGATCACGTCGAGCCGGATCGCGCTGCAAAAGTCGAAGAACGAGGACGTGCGGCGATTCGCCCAGATGATGATCGACCATCATATGCAGACGACCGCCGCGACGGTCCGTGCCGCCAAGCAGGACGGCCTGTCCCCCACGCCGCCCAAGCTGGGTGGCGCAGAAGCGTCGATCGGCGAATTGCGCCGCGCTTCCGCCGCGGATTTCGACCGGCTGTATATCGGCCAGCAACTGCCCGCGCATCAGGCCGCGCTCGACCTGCATCAGAGCTTCGCGACGAACGGCGACAACCCCGCGCTGAAGACCAGCGCCCAGAGCGCGGTGCCGATCGTGCAGCAGCATATCCAGATGCTCGAGCAGATGCCGCGCTGACCCTACTTCACTCCTCCCCAGGCCACGCTTGGGGAGGGGATCGCCGCGAAGCGGTGGTGGAGGGGCATTCCCACCAGCGGGGGCACCCCTCCGTCAGACCTTCGGTCTGCCACCTCCTCTTGCAGGGGAGGATTTACACCTCGCTCGCCAGCCCCATGCGGTCGATCTCCGCGATCGATCGCACGCCGGTCAGGGTCATCGCCACGCGCATCTCCGCATCGATCAGGCGCAGCAGGTTGGCGACCCCGGCCTCTCCATCGGCGGCGAGCGCATAGATGAACGCGCGACCCAGCATCACCGCGTCCGCGCCCAGCGCCAGCATCCGCACCACGTCCAGCCCCGAGCGGACACCCGAGTCGGCCAGCACCTTCAACTCGCCCTTCACCGCATCGGCGATGGCGGGCAAGGCACGGGCGCTGGAGCGGACGCCGTCCAATTGCCGCCCGCCATGGTTGGACACGACAATCCCGTCCGCGCCGAACCGCACCGCGTCGCGCGCATCCTGCGGGTCCAGAATGCCCTTGATGACGATCGCGCCCTTCCAGAAATCACGAATCCATTCCAGATCGCGCCAGGCGATCGACGGATCGAAATTGGCCCCCAGCCAGCCGATATAATCGGCCAGCGCGGTCGGCGCGCCGCGATAGGCGGAGATATTGCCCAGATCATGCGGCCGCCCGCGAAGCCCCACGTCCCACGCCCAGCGCGGATGGGTGACGGCCTGCACCATCCGGCGGAACGCGGCGTTCGGCCCCGACATGCCCGAATGCGCGTCGCGATAGCGCGCGCCCGGCACCGGCATGTCGACGGTGAAGACCAGGGTCGTCACCCCCGCCGCCTGCGCCCGCTCCAGCGCGTCGCGCATGAAGCCCCGGTCGCGCAGCACATAGAGCTGAAACCAGATCGGCGCGGAGGACGCCGCCTGAACCTCCTGAATCGCACAGACCGAGACGGTCGACAGAATGAAGGGCACCCCCTTCACCGCCGCCGCCCGCGCCGCCTGCACTTCGCCACGCCTGGCATACATGCCCGCCAGCCCGACCGGCGCGAGGATGACCGGCATCGCCATGCGGGTGCCGAACAACTCGGTGTCCAGCGACAGGTCGGCGACGTTGCGGAGCACCCGCTGCCGGAGTTCGATGGCCGCCAGATCCGCGACATTGTGGCGCAGCGTATGCTCGGCATTCGCGCCCCCATCCAGATAATGGAACAGGAAGGGCGGCAAGCGCCGCCGCGCGGCTTCCCGATAATCGGAGGGGGCGGAAATAATCATCGGACGAAGGGTTCCAAATTCTTCCAGCTGGAGGCTGAGCGACGGGGCACGCGCCTGTCCGTACAACGCCCTATCCCGTGATACAAAGGGGGGCGAACGGCCTGGAGGATCGCCATCGGGCACCCCGGACCACATCCGCGCCACCCGAGCCTATCGCGGGCACGTCAAAGCCCAGCCAATCAGACCCCGAGCGAGAGATTCGGCAAGAGGCCGAACCAATGTTTTGGGTGACTCACCGGCAACAGCGGCCCGCCCTTGGCTTAGCTCCAAATTTGCCGGGAACGGCAAGGCAGGAATTGGGAGGGCCAAACTCCCTGGGCCGAGCGCCTGCGGGAACTACTCGTCGCCCGACTCTCGAGCAGCCTCTGAGTATGTATTGCCGCAAACCGCACACCCATAATTGTCATCGGTTCGATCATATCGGCAATCGCGCTCGAGCTTCAGCTTGCTACGTTCCCCATCTTCGACCCAGCAATTCGGACAACAGCCATGCGGTACCCCTTCCCGGGCGCGATTGAGGCCGGCTCGTAACTCCTCTTCCCGCTCAATCGGATGAGCGAGACGACGCACGAGAAGGGCCCGGCGGGTCGCCAAATCGTCAAGGGCCAACTCGTAGTCGAATTGCAGAGTGGCTCGCGCATCCTCAAGAAAAGTCGTCATTGGCACAGCCTATAAGGGCAGAAAAAATTCAGGAGAGCGATTTTAGCGCTCAATCCAGGCCCAGCGCGGTGCGGTCGGCGGTGGCGGCGGCGAGTTCGGCGCGGGCGGCGGCGATCCGGGCCTGGGCGTCGATCAGGCGCACCCGTGCGTCGTTGGCCGTCTCCTCGCGCTGGTTGACCAGGAAGAAGTCGCTCGACCCCAGTTCGAACCGCCGCCGTTCGGCCGCCGCGAGCCGCTCGGCCAGTTGCCGTTCGTGCTCCGCGATCGTCGCCAGCTTTTCCGCCGCATCGACACCGATCGTGATCCCTTCCACCTCGACCGTGATCTGGTCGCGCAGGAAGCGGCTGCGCGCCGCCAGCGCGTCCATCTCCGCCTGGGCCTCGACGATCCGGCCCTTGGCCGCCCGGTTCTGGAGCGGCAGGGAAAAGCGGAAACCGACCGCCGCCTCCAACGGGGTGCGTGACGCACCGCCCAGCCCGACCGGGCCGACATCCTTGCCCATCTCACCACGCAGGTCGAGCCGGGGGCGCAGGTCGTTCTGCGCCAGCGCCAGCCGCGCCGATCCCTGGTCGATCCGCGCGAGCAGCATCTGCAGGTCGGGCCGTCGACGCGCGAAATCGTCGCGTACCGCCGCCGCGACGCCCGTCAGCGCACCGGCATCCGGCGGCAGGCGCTCGGGGCCGACCATGATCGGATCCCCGTTCATGTCGCGGAAATAGAGGGACAGGGCATTGGCCGCCGCCTGGAAGTCTCCTTCGGCGCGCACCACCAGGGCGCGGCGGCGAACGAGATTCTGGTCGTTCTCGGCAAGCAGGATATCGGGCCGCGCCCCGAGTTGGACCTGCCGCGCCAGGCCGCCGCGCCGACTTTCCGACAATTGGAGAAGATCGCGATAGGCACGCAGGCGCAGGCCCGCGGCGACCCAGTTCTGATAGGCATCGATCGCGCGGCGCTGCACGCCGATGGCGACCGCCTCGCGCTCGAACCGGGCGATGTCGATATCGCCCGCCGCCAGGGTCCGGCGGGTCCGCCGTTCGTCGACCAGACGGTCGCGCAACAGCGAATAGAGCGCGCCGACCTTCAATTCGCCGAGGCGGTTGGTGTAGTTCTCGTCCTCATAGACCGGAAAGCCACCACGACTGACGCGGTAACCGCCATAGACATAGCCACCATTGTCGCCCAGCGGTCGGGTGGCGCGCGCCGACGCCACCGTTCCGTCATAATAGCCGAGCGTCCGCGAGCGTCCCTCTGCCTCGAACACGGTGTCGAACGCCCCGCTGGCGGTGAGCGCCCGGCCTTCGGCACCGCGAATCTTGGCCAGCGCCTCGACGATCTGCGGCGCGGCGCGCGCGGAGGAGCGCAGCACGTCGTCCAGGGTCAGCGGCGCCGTTTCGGTGCGTACCGGTGCGGGTGCCGGATTGGCCTGAATACGCTGCCCCGTCGCGGGGGCCGCCAGAAGGGGAACGGCGATCAGGGCGGGGAGGAGCAGGCGCGACCGGATCATTTCGGCTTGCCCGCCTTCGCCGCGATCTTCTTGTCGTCGTCCTTGGCCCCGCCCTTCGCCGTATCGCCGTCGATCGGCTTCTGGTCGAATTCCAGCGGGAAGTCGTTGAGTTGGCGCCATAGTTCATAGCCGACGGTCACGGTTTCGCCCTGGACCCATCCATGGACCTTGCCGCCCAGCCGAACGAAGCGGCGGTCCGGCCAGGCGGGCTTGCCGGGCATCGGCTCGACCAGGATGCGGAACAGGCCCTGCATATTGGCATTCGGATCGATCGTGCGGATGCGACCGTCGAAAAAGCCATAGGCGACCGATGGCCAGCCGCTGAACTGGATCGCGGGCCAGCCCTCGAACTCCAGCCGGACCGGGCCGCCGGGGCGAAGCAGCGGCACGTCGCGCCCGTCGATCAGCAATTCGACCGCGCGCTGGACCTGTTCCGGCGCCACGACCGCCAGCAGCGTACCCGCCGACACCAGCGCACCGCCCGCCGCGGCGTTGAGATTCTGGATGCGGCCGTCACGCGGCGCGCGGACGAGCTGCGCCGACTGGCGGTTGAGCTGGACATCGATGCGGTTCAGCTTGGCGCGCGATTCCGCCAGCTTGGCGCCTGAATCGGCGACCTTGATCTGCGCCTGCTCGAAATCGCGCCGCGAGGCCAAACCCTCGGAATAAAGTTGCCGGGTCCGATTGACGTCGAGTTGCGCGACCGATTGCGACTGGCGGACCGATGCGATCTCGGCCTCGACCTGCGCGCGCTCGGCGGCCAGGCGGGACAGCAGATTGGGATCGAGATCGACGATCCGGGCGATCGGGTCGCCGCGCCGCACATGCTGGCCGTCATGGACATACCATTGCTCGACCCGGCCGGGCACCAGTGCGGTCACGTCCTGCGCCCGGTCCTGCGGATCGAGCGAGACGACCTGCCCCCGCCCTTGCGCGGTTTGCAGCCAGGGGACGAAGAACAGGACGAAGATCGCCGCCGCGATGCCGACCGTCACGATCCAGGCGATCGCCACCGTGACGCGGGGCGGGCGCAGCGAGGCGAGCGTGCGAAAATGCGCAAGCTGTTCAGGCGGATGCGACATCGTTGCCCTCCCGCTGACAGGCGGCCTGGAGATCGGCGAGGTGGGCGAAGCGGCGCTGCTCGGTCATCCCCAGATAGAGATAGCCGTCCAGTTCCACATCTTCCGGGCGACCGGTACACAGCAGCACGGTGGTGCCGCGCGCTTTCAGAACGCGCAGCGCCGCGAGCAGTCGCTGGGGCGGCAACAGGTCGTAAAGTTGGCCGAGCAGCAGCAATTTGGGCCCCACCAGCAAGGCATTGGCGAGTTTCAACGCCATCGTCTCCCCGACGCTGAGCGGATAGCCGGTCGAGCCGAGCGGGGTATCCAGCCCTTGCGGCAGGCTGGCGAGGCGGCGTTCCAGCCCGACCGTCGCCAGCGCCTGCATCGCCGCCTCCGCCATCTCGCCCGAGGCCAGGCGGAGATATTCGCGGATCGTGACCTCGACGATCGTCGAACGGTCGAGCACCGTGACGTCCGAGCGGAGATGATACATGTCGAACGATCCCAGATCGCCACCACCGATCCGGATCAGCCCGCGATCCGGCAGGGCGTGCCGCTTCAACAGCATGGCCAGACGGCGTTCGGCCCCCGGCTCGGCCACGGTGACCAGTTGCTCCCCGGCGGTCAGGGCCAGATCGTATCGGGCCGCGTCCAACGCCACATCGGTCAGCTTGACCGACCCGTCGCGCGGGCCATTGTCGCCACGCACATTCGGCTCCTGCGGAATGGCGAAGAGCAGCGACAATTCTTCCGAACTGGCGGCGAGGTCGTAGAAGGTGTCGAGATACCAGCCGAGTTGCGAGATGCCATAGAAGACGCCCGACAGGATCAGCTCGGCGGCGACCAGCTGCCCCAGCGACAACTGACCACGCAGGATCAACATGCCGCCGAGCAGCAACAGCCCCGCGCTGGCAAAGGCATAGATCAGCAGGAACGCGACCGTCTGCGCGAACTGGTAGCGGAAATAGCGGCGATGCGTGGCAACATAGCCGGCGGTCATCGCCTCCGACCGGTCCATGGCGAAATCCAGGTGACGCAGCGACTTGTAGAAGCCGTTCGACCCGCCGACGCTTTCCAACCAGCGGGCGGCATTGTGCTTGGCATGGCTCAGCGCCACGGCCCCGCTGATCGCACCGCGCCGCCACAGCAGCCAGACGAGCAGGACCGCGCTGACCAGTACCGCGTTGAAGGCCAGGAAGACGGGGTGATAGAAGCTGGTGATCGTCAATCCGATCGCCGCCTGCAACATGATGGTGAAGGCGCCGATGATGAGGCTGGGAACCGCCTTCTGGACGACCACCAGATCGAAATAGCGGTTGAACAGATCGCCGCGATTGCCATCGGCGAAGAAGGGATCCTGTGCGTGCACCGCGCGCAGCGTGACCTCCGCGACGACGCGAGAGAACAACCGGCGCTCGAACGCCGCCATGATCCATACCCGCAACGCGCTCAGCCCGGCGACCATCAGGAGCAGCAGGAGAAGCACGCCCGACAGCGCCCATAAAGGTGCGGGCATCGCGGTATTGGCGACGCTGTTGATCAGCAACTGGACCGAGATCGGCGTCGCCAGCGCCAGCAGGCTGATCGCGACGGTATAGACGATGCCGAGCCGGATATAGGCCGCATCCGGCCCGATGATCTGCGACAGCCAGCCTATCGCATCGCGAAATCCCAATCGTTCTGCCGCCAAGACGATCCCCTTTGCCGCACCCCGGTCACCCCGGATCACCACCGTGCGCCCTGCCGAATGACGAGCGATTATTGATCCATGTGATGAAGGTGTAACGAAGTATCATCCGTTCGGCCAATCGCTTTTGGGGTGCCCCGGCTATAGGGTGGGACTATAGGACGATATGCCCACGCTGCGTCAGCTCGAATATCTCGTCACGATCGCGGACACCGGCTCCTTTGCGCTGGCCGCGCGCGTCGCGCGGGTCTCGCAGCCGACGCTCAGCCAGCAGGTCCGCGCGCTGGAGGAGCGGCTGGGCACCCGATTGCTCGAACGCAGCGCGGCGGGGGCCGTGCTGACGCCGGTCGGCCGCAGTATCGTGGCAATGGCGCGGCGGATGCTGAGCGATGCGCGGGACATCGTCGCGCTGGCGGCGGGGGCCTCCGACAGCCTGACCGGCACCTTGCGGCTGGGCACCACGCCGACGCTGGGCCCCTATCTGCTGTCGCCGATCATCGCCGAACTGCATCGCATGGCACCGCATCTGCGCCTTCATGTGCGAGAGGGCATTCCGGACGAACAGCTGCTGGAACTGACGCGCGGCGATATCGACGTGCTGCTGGGGCCGTTGCCGATGGCGGGCGACGACCTGACCGTCGAGCCCCTGTTCCGCGAGCCGCTACACCTCGTCGCCGCGCTCGACCATGCGATCGATGCGGATGGCGAAACGACGCGGGAGCGGCTGAGCGGCAGCCCGCTGCTGACGCTCGACCCCCGCCACCATCTGGCGCGACAGGCGGCGGAGGTCGCGGACCGTTACGGCATGACGATCGCGCCGGACTATTATGGCACCAGCCTTGAAAGCCTGCACCAGATGGTTGCGACCGGGCTGGGGCTCACCCTGCTGCCCAGCCTCTATCTGCGGTCGGAGGTGGGCGGCGCGGCGGGCCTGACGGTCCTGCGCGTCGAGGGCTGGCGCACCTATCGATCGATCGCCATCGCGTGGCGTCGCCATTCTCCGATGAGCCCGGCGTTCAAACTGATCGCCGACCATGTGCAGACCTGCGCGCGCCGGTTACTGGCGACGTAACGCGGAGGTGGTGCCGCCCGGTTTGCAAGGGGTTCGGCGGATATCTCGACACCAACCGCCTCACAGAGCCCGCAAGACCGGCCGTGGTTGCGATGTGATGTCGGGTGAGACTCTGGCGTCCTATGCCACATACTGTTCCCCGCTTCGCAAACGAAGGGGAGTGGCACATGTAAGCGTCCGCTCATTACCGTAGATGGGATCAACCGGAACGAAGGCCTCACATTTGGCTGTCGATCAGCGCATCCCGCGCGCGGCGTTGCATGCGACT
>NZ_JAXCMJ010000072.1:0-9321 GCF_038084995.1 Sphingomonas sp. 2378 | reverse complement strand
CCTCTCGATAGCGCGACACCCCTCCCCTTCAGGGGAGGGGCCGGGGGTGGGGCGCTTCCGCAAGCGCAGGGGCCTGGGGGTGACGCCCCACCCCAACCCCTCCCCTGAAGGGGAGGGGCTCGGCTCGGATCGCTCTATGTCATCTTCTTCGCAGGACAGGATCCAATCGTCGGGAAAGCCCCGTATCCACTCATAGCGCGGGCGGAAGCCAGGCGGGCTCGAACTGGGGTTGCCGGGGGGACAGCGGCGACAGGCGACGCAGCGCGACCAGGTCGAGAAGCCGGATTCGATGCCCCGACCGCGCGACCAGCCCCTCCGCCTCCAGCGCGCGGATCGTCCGGTTCACATGCACAGCGGTCAGCCCCAGCAGGTCGCCGATGATCTCCTGCGTCAACGGCATGACGAAGCCGTCCTCCTGCACCGCACCGATCGGCGTCAGCCGCGCATGAAGATCGAGCAGCAGCCGCGCCAGTTGCTCGCGCGCCGACGCCTTGCTGGTGACGGCCAGAGCATCCATCAGCGCCAACCGCTCCATCTGCGCCGCCATCGTCAACAGCGCCGCCAGGCGTGGCAGGTCATGATAGAGCCGCCCCAGCCGCTCATAGGGCACGAATGCCGTCACCGCCTCGGTCATCGCGGTCAGGGTGTCCGCCGCCCGGGGCAGGACCATGCTGGGCGTCGCCAACATGTCGCCGGGCAAATGTACCTTCTGCACCAGCCGGTTGCCGCTGCGCAGCAGGACCGAGGAACTGACCCACCCCTTGTTCAGAATATGGATGCCGCGAACGCTGTCGCCTTCGCGCTGGAACGTCTCGCCGCGCCGCCGGACGACCTCGTCATCACCGAGCGCGAGAAGGGCCTGTTCCTCCCGCGCGGTCAGGGCGGCGAAGGCGCGGAAACGGTGGATCGGGTACGCTATGCGGGTTTCCTTTCGTATCACTCGCGCGGTCGCGAAAGGACGAATCACACGACCGCAAGCGTAACGATAGCCGCCCCGCCGCCGGTCGTCCTGCGTCTACATCAAGCTACGGGCGGTAAATCGTCATCGGGCCCGACGCCGCCCTGAGCCCGGAAACGGTACCGGTCCGGTGACGGACACGGCCCCCACTATGCCGATGCTATGCGAAAGCCGGAAATCCGTATCGAAATGCTATGTCCGGGCCGATAGCTGGAGGGCCGCAACGAGGATTGTGGCATGGCGGCATGGCATCAGACGCGGCGCGCGGACGGGGCGTTGCGGGGCAGCGGACTGATCTTGTGGGGAATCGCCTATGCGGCGATTACGCATCTCTATGCCGAGCATCCCTCGCCGGTATCACCGGGCGCGATGGCTTTGGCCCTGGCGGCGATCGGTTTTCTGGGCGCCAGCATCGGCAGCGCGCTGGTGATGCTGGGTCGGCATGTGTTCGATGAGGTGGAGGTCAGCAGTCGCTGGCGGATGCGATCCACGACCACTCCGCCCGGCGGCATCGACCGCGACTGACCCTTCGTTACGGACCGGTGCCACCGAACGCCCGAGATCTTTTTACGCAACTGTAACGACGGCATGAGCCTTTACCGGCGATTGGGTCGTTCAGTGCAGCATGACTGCCGCCATGCCATGGCCCCGCCATCCGGGGCGCCGTTCCGTCGTGCCCCGGCGCGACGGGACACCGGCATGCCGCCTGGGCCCGACGGCTTCGGCCCTGTCCCCTGCCCCGCCCACTCCTGCCTCGATACGCCATTTGGGTCCGGGGGACGAATGCGATAGGCAGCGCCCAGGAGATTGAAATGCGACGATTAATCAACCGGGTGAGGCGATTGCGGCAGGCCGACGATCAGGTCTCGTCACGGGTCCGCGCCGTGCTGGTCGAGTCGCTCTATGCCTCGCCGCGCTCGCTGGTCATCGGGGCGTTGACCAGCAGCGCGATCGCCGCCGTCGTCGCGATCGCCAGCGGGGACGACTGGTTGATGGCCTGCGCACTCGGCATCGCGCTGGTCGGGCTGGTCCGCATCGTCGACACTTTATGGACCCGCCGCAACGCCACGATCCGCCAGCAGGAGCGCGGCTATCGGCTCGGCGCGCTCAGCTATGCCGCGCTGCTGGGCCTGTTCGGGCTGTTGACGCTGACCCGGACCGAGGACGGCACGCTGCACCTCCTGTCGGTCACCACCGCGATCGGCTATGCGGCGGGGATTGCGGGGCGCAATGCCGGGCGGCCGCTGATCGCCCTGTCGCAGTTGTGCTGCGCCTCGCTGCCGCTCGCCCTCGGGCTGCTCATGCCGCTGGAGCCGCTCAAGGCGCTGATGGCGGCGGTGATCCTGTTGTTCGTCGTCGCGATGATGGACATCACGCAACAGACCTATGCCGCGATCCTGCGCGCGACCGTCGCGTCGCAGGAAAAGGCCGCGCTGGCGGAGCATCACGCGCGGATGGCGCGTCGCGACGACCTGACCGGCGTGGCCAACCGCACCGCCTTTCGCGAGCATTTCGAGGAAAGGCTGCGTACCCTGTCCACCAACGGGGAAAAGCTGGCGCTGCTCTGGCTGGATCTCGACCGGTTCAAGGAGGTGAACGATTCCTTCGGCCATCTGGCGGGCAATGCCCTGCTGGTCCAGATCGCCCGGCGGCTCAACGCGCATTTCGGCGAGGCCGGGCTCGTCGCCCGACTGGGCGGGGACGAGTTTGCGGTTCTGTGCCATATCTCCCATGCCGAGGCGGCGGGCGGCATCGGCGCGACCATCCTCGACCTGGTCCGCGAACCGGTGGCGTTCAGCGGCCATGTCCTGCGCACCTCCGCCTCGATCGGCGTCGCCATCGCGCCCGAAGATGGCGGAGACGCCGACACGCTGCTGAAGAATGCCGATCTGGCGCTCTACCGCGCGAAGGAGAATGGGCGGGGCCGCTTCTTCCTCTACGAACCCGTGATGGACGAGAAGATCGAGCGCCGCCGCCAACTGGCCGCCGCGATGGACGGCGCACTGGAACGGGGGGAGTTCCATCTGCTCTTCCAGCCGATCTTCCGCCTGACCCAGGCCAGCATCACCTCGTGCGAGACGCTGCTGCGATGGCACAGCCCGCAATTCGGGCCGGTATCGCCCGGCGAGTTCATCCCCATCGCCGAGGAGAACGGGCTGATCGTCCCGATCGGCGACTGGGTGCTGCGCCAGGCATGCATGACGGCCAGCGCCTGGCCATCCGAGGTCACCGTCGCGGTCAACCTGTCACCCGTGCAGCTGCGCACGCCCGATCTGGCCGAGGCGGTGAAGGCGGCGCTGGCGGCGAGCGGCCTGCCGCCGCAGCGGCTGACCCTGGAGGTGACGGAGACGGTGCTGCTCGACGATGTCGGACGCTCGATCGATGCGCTGACCGCACTCAACCGCATCCATGTCTGCACCACGCTGGACGATTTCGGGACCGGCTATTCCTCGCTCAGCTATCTGACCCAGTTCCCGTTCCAGACGCTGAAGATCGATCGGTCCTTCGTCATCGATCTGGAGCACAACCCCGCCTCGGTGGCGATCGTGCAGACCATCGTCGAACTCGCCGCCAAGCTGGGGATGCGGACGGTGGCCGAGGGGGTGGAGACGTCCGCACAACTCGAACAGCTACGGCGGACGCGGTGCGACGCGGTGCAGGGCTTTCTGCTCGCCAAGCCGATGACGGCGGATCGGCTGTCCGCCTTGTTCGCCGGACTGGGGCTGGAGGAAGATGGCCCCGGAGAGGCGATCGCGATCCCCGGGGCCGGTTGATCAGGCGTCGGCCTTTTCGCGCAGACGGGTCTGTGCGGCGACCAGCCGCTCCATCCGTTTCAGATCCCCCTCGGTCAGTCGCAATGCCGCATCGGCCCAGAGGTCGACCACCGCCTCCAATTCCTCCAGCGGCAGCGGATTGACCGCGCGAGACGCCTCGTAGATGGCGCAATGCGCGCTGTGCCGCCGATGATTCTGGCGGATATAGTCGGCGACCATGCGCCGCCCCTCGCCCGGCTCGGCCAGGTTGTGGACCAAGCCCATGTCGTACAGTTCCTCCGCGCTGTAGGTCCGACCGCTCATGATCATCCGCTCCGCGCGCGCCGCACCCAGCCGCCGCGACAGGAAGCAATGCGCCCCCATGCCGGGGAAGAGACCGAACAGCGTCTCGGGCAGGCCGAAGCTGGTGCCCCGCTCGGCGATGACGACATGGAAGGACAGCAGCGCCTCGAACCCGCCGCCCAGCGCATCGCCCTCGACCAGGCCGATGGTGATGATCGGCCGCTCCAGCCCGCGCATGTTGCGATGGAGGATCTTCACGCAGGTCCGCCCATAATGGACCAGCATCGCGTGGTCGCGGTCGCGGATCGCCTGTGCGAACAGGTTCAGGTCGCCGCCCAGCGAGAAGACGCCGGGAAAGCCGGAGCCCAGCACGACATAGCGGATGGGCATGTCCCCGCCATCGGCGGCCGTGACGATCGCCTCCTGCCAACGGACGAAATCGCGCAACAGGTCCGGGTTGAAACTGGGCCGCGTCCGGGCCCGCATATCGGTCCACAACGTCCGGCTATCGGGATCGTAACGGGTATCGAGCTGTTCGAGGCGAAACGATGCCGCGATCCCCTCATCCCCGGCACGCGACGGGTGGCTTTCGACGGGGCGCGGGCCACGAATGTCCGTCGCCATCTTGAAATCATAAGCGGTCATGGGTTTTACTCTCGACATGCAGCACCATGCTGCCCATCGACGATAGGCCCGGCGACCTGCCGAGACGTCGGTCAAAGCGACGTATCTGGAACGACTTACGCCGCCGTCACCCTGGGGATGGCCGGGATATCCGGTCGGCGTCCATGCTCCTGTACGACCGACCGCCGTCGAGCCCGGTCGGCCTCCCCCGATGCCGGTGGCGGCGCGGGGCGCCCATAGAGATAGCCCTGCCCCAACTGGCACCCCAATTGCCTTAGACGATGCGCCTGCACCTCGGTCTCGATCCCCTCGGCGACGACGACCTTGCCCAGCCCGCGGCCCAGACCGACGATCGCATGGACGATCGCCAGCGTCCCGCCATCGGACTCGTCGATGCCCGCGACGAAGGACCGGTCGATCTTGATCCGGTCGACCGGCAACTGGCGGAGATGGACGAGCGAGGCATAGCCGGTGCCGAAATCGTCGAGCGCGATGCACACCCCGGCATCGTGCAGGGTGCGCAGATTGGCGAGGATACTGTCCGCCGCCCGGTCGAGCATCACGCCCTCGGTCACCTCGACGCACAGCCGGTCGGGCGTGACGTCATGATGGGCCAGCCGGTCGAGCACTTCCCGCGCACCGCGCGGGCCCGCCAGTTGCGCCGAGGTGAAGTTGACGCTGAGCACGCCCAGCCGCTCGCCCTGTTCGCGCAGCGCGCTCAGCGCCAGTTCCAGCACATGCTCCTGGATCATCAGCCCGATCCGCTCCGCGACCAGCACATCGGCGAAGCGATCCGGCGGCAACAGGCCGTGGCGCGGGTGATCCCAGCGGAGCAACGCTTCGTGCCCCCCCGCCGTCCCGGTATCCAGCGACACGATCGGCTGCATATAGAGCAGGAATTCGCCGCGTTCGATCGCCAGTTCGGCATCATCGATAAAGGCGACCTGAAGGTCGCGCAGCGAGCGCTGCAACGGATCGTAGCGGGTGTAGCGCCCCCGGCCGAGCCGCTTGGCGGTGTACAGCGCCAGATCGGCATTCTGGTAGAGCAGGTCGACCGCCCGCGCGTCTTCGGGGAAGCGCGCCGACCCGATGCTGAGCGACAGGGGACGGCCGCGATCCTCGGCATGCCAGACATCGCCCTGAAGCCCGATCGCCGCGTTGGCGAGCGCAGCCTCGTCGCCCTGCGTGCCGGGACATAATATGGCGAACTCATCCCCGCCGATCCTCGCGATGCGCGTACCCGGCCACCCCCGCGCCGTCTCGGCCAGGACCGTGCCGACATGCTGCAACAGCGTGTCGCCGACCGCGTGACCCAGACGGTCGTTGACGTCCTTCATGAAGTCGACATCGACCAGGAACAGGCTGAACGCCCTGTCCGCGACCATCCATTCATGGGCCTGTTGCTGGAACGCAAAGCGATTGCCCAACCCGGTCAGGAAATCGGTATGCGCCGCCAGCCGCAACGTCTTGGTTTCGGCCAGGTCGATCTCGCGGCGCTGGCGGGCAAGCTCCAGTTCCTGACGGATCAGGCGGAACCGATCGGCGATCGCCAGTGACAGGACCAGCGCCTCGAACGCCAATGCGGCGAAGGTCGCCATATCGACGATGTCGTTCTGCGGCGCGAAGCCCAGGTTGCGGCTCAGCCGGGCCAGGAAGACACCGATGACCGGGCCCCAACCGATGAGATAGAACCAGATCACCCGGCTGCCGCGCCGCGCCGCGATTCCCGAAGACAGGGCAACCAGCAGCGCCGTGGCCGCGATCACGTAATTGAGCAGCCGGTCGGTGATCCCCGGCGGCAACCATCCATCCGCCGCCGCCAGGAACCCCAGCACCGCCCCCGCGACCGACAGCGTTCGGCCCGCCATGGCGAAGCGGCGCGGCAAGACACCCTCCTCGATCACCGCGAAGAAGAACATGTTACCCGCCGCGACCATCAGGCCGACCAGCACCAGATTCAACCGGACCGCGAGCGGCCCGATCAGCCACGGCACCAGAAACGCCGCGGTGTTCGTCCAGACCAATCCATAGGCCAGCGCGACGCTGACCCACAGCAGGTACCAGCGCTGGAACGCGGGACGCTGGCCGGTGTGGATCACCAGATTATAGAGGAGCGCGGACAACAGCGTTCCCGTGAACAACCCCATCAGCAACAGCCAGCGAATGTCGCCATCGGTCATCCGGCCGCCCGGTCGCGCCTCCAGTTTGCGCATCAAATAGAGTTCGTCGATGTTGCGAAAGCCCAGATAAAGGCCGCGCACATCGCGCCCCGCCAAGGGAATGATGAAGCGCAGAAGCCCACCGGGGGCGCCATGCCCCCGCAATTCGTCGGACGAACGCTCGATCCGCATGCTGCCGTCACGACCGACGACCAGCAGGGCGATACGGTCGAACCGGGTCTGGTCGATCAATATGTCCCAGCGCGGCGGCAGCGCGCCGAGATTCGAGGGGTCGAGACGCAGCCAAAGCCAGGGCGCGCCCCGGTTCGACTCATGGGCGTTGCACTGGTAACGGGCGCCCATCACCATGGCCGCATCCGACCCATCGGGCAGCGCGGCGCTACACGCCGCT
Source organism: Sphingomonas sp. 2378 (assembly GCF_038084995.1). NCBI lineage: Bacteria > Pseudomonadati > Pseudomonadota > Alphaproteobacteria > Sphingomonadales > Sphingomonadaceae > Sphingomonas > Sphingomonas sp. 2378. The sequence goes on along the minus strand of NZ_JAXCMJ010000072.1, from coordinate 2,112 downwards.
TTGCGCAGGTCGATGGCCGTGGCCGACGCCGTTCCCGGCATCACCCCCGCCAGCAACATCAGCAGCGCAAGCGCCACCGCCTTGATGTCCGATGCCACTTTCGCGGCCCCCATTTTACCTACCCGCCCTCAACCTGCTCTAAGCAGGTCATATTAACGATAAGGCAAGTGTAAATTCGGTTAGCACGTTTAACCGTGGAAGGGGATTGGTCGAGATTGCCCCTATGGCGCACCCGCCGTTGCCGCGCGCGCCGCCTCGATTTCCCCGCCCCAGGGATCGACCTGCGCGACAGCCTTGCCTTCGGGGGTGAAGTCCATGATGAGGTCACCGGCCTTCGCATAGCGCGGCCATTCCGGCAGGCCGGGCGCATTGGGATCACCGGTCTTGGCGAACCGGATCAGGTAACGGCTCATCACCTGCCCGATGGCGCGATCGCGCGACGTGGTCGCATCGCCATATTTGATGGCGGTGGTGTCGAAGAAAAAGGGAATGTCGGTCGCATGCTGCGCGCCCGGCTGGTCCACCGAGTTGGCGACATAGGAAAAGCGATATTCCCACACCGGGACGCCCTGCTTGGCCATATGGGCGGCCACGTCGCGCGCCCCGGCAATCATGAAGCCGGTCTTGCCGCCGATATCGGTGCTGGTCGCCCCCACGACCATCGGCGCACGGGCAAAGCGGTTCTCGGCATAGGCCCGCCCCATATCGACCACGACCTTGCCATCGGCGAAGGGCGCCATATGGGTGGGGGGACCGGGCTGGGGCCGGAACAGCGCCATCATGTTGAGCCCGTCGGTCACCGCCTCGGCGCTCAACGCGCGAAGCCTGGCCAGCGCATCGGGGCGGTCGGGATCGATAGCCTGGGACCGCGCGAAATTCTCACCGATCCGCTCGGCATCGGCCAGCGTCTTGCCGTCGGACCGGCCATTGCCGCCCGACATGACGAAGACCTTGTGGAACAGGCCTTTGGCCAGCGGCGAGGTGTTGAGCATGTGCACCGACATGCCGCCCGCGCTTTCCCCGACGATGGTGACGTTGGACGGATCGCCCCCGAACGCCGCCGCGTTGCGCCGCACCCACTGCAGCGCGGCGATCTGGTCCATGATCCCGTAATTGCCCAACCGCCCGCCATCTTCATCCGCCCTGGTCAGTTGCGGCAGCGCAAAGGTCCCGAACCGGCCGACCCGGTAATTGAAGCTGACGAACAGCACGCCCTGCCTGGCCAGCTCCGCCCCCGAATAGGTCGGCGGAGACGCGCCGCCATTCACGAAACCGCCGCCATAGATCCAGACCACGATCGGCAGTTTGCCGCGACCCGCCATCGGCTTCCAGACATTGGCATAAAGGCAATCCTCCGCCGGGGTCGTACCCAGAGGCGCGGCATCGCTGGGGAACGGCACCTGCATGCAGTCATGCGCATAGGCCGTGGCATCGCGCACGTCCGTCCATGCGGCGGCGGGCTGGGGGGCCCGCCAGCGAAGCGGCCCGACCGGCGGGGCGGCGAACGGGATTCCCTTCCAACTGGCGACCCCGTCGGTCACGCTGCCCCGCACCACCCCCCGATCGGTGGCGATGACAGGGGCGTCGGACGCCGTCTGCGCGGCCAGGGGAGCGGCTATCACGATGGTCGCCGCCACGACGCCCTTCAGGGTAATGCTCACGGGCCCCTCTCCTCACGATGAGTCGCAACCACGATGTTTTCGCGGCCATTTTCATCAGGATAGTGGCGAAGCCCGTCGATTGGGAAGGGGGTGTCGTATCATTCCCGCGAGCGGGTCGACGTGTCGATCCCGTTTGTCGCTGGCATGGCGGGCGTGCTGGGTAGCGCGGTGCAAATATGCCGCGCAATCTCGGGGTGTCACCGGGATATGCGCCCGGCGTCTTTGGGACGGCGGGCCAGAGCGCGGCTATGCTGTGCGCGTTGGCGAACACAGCAAGCAGCTTTTATGCCGAATGCCATCGTTTTACGAGAATGACCGGATACGTCTCAGACCGGACGCTTACAGATCGCCAGCGCTGTTGGCGTGAACGCCGGGAAGCCCGCGAGGTTGTGTGACTTGGCGGGCGTATATGTGGTGGGATGGTTGCGGGGGCAGGATTTGAACCTGCGGC
>NZ_JAXCMJ010000071.1:0-10301 GCF_038084995.1 Sphingomonas sp. 2378 | reverse complement strand
CTGCCTCTGTCGTCCGGGCGCTCCCGTGTAGAACCTGTCCCATAGCGCATCCTTCCAGGCTTGCCCCGATAATGCACCATCAAATGCCGGGATCAAACACCTAGGCAGCTGCGGCCCGAGTTCGCGAGACAGCCGATGGGTGACCTGGTAGATCGCCTGCAACTAGCCGACGATCTCTCGGGTTCGATCGTGCCCAACATTTTTCGACGGATGACGTCCTGAAGCATATCCTCGTCCAAGCTGAGGCTCACCACCAGCCGCTTCAACCGGACGTTCTCTTCCTCCAGCGCCTTCAAACACCTACGCCCGTTGCTTCCCATCGAGGAGGCAACGGGCGTCAGTTTTTCCAGACCGGTCGTGGCCTCGCCCGACCGGTTGGATCGCATCAGAAGCGGAAGCGGACGTTCCCGCCGATGCGGTAGCTTTCGTAATTGCCCGCGCTTGCGTCCAGGCCGATCCGCACGCCCTGACCGACGTCGACCTGTGCGCCAACCCCAGCGTTGACGCGGTCGCGCGCCAGCCCCGGATTGGTCATGGTCACGCTGATCGGGTCGATCGCGCCATCGGCCGTGATCGGGGTCAGTCCATTCTTGAATTCGTGGACATAACCCACCTTCACGAAGGTCAGCGCGTTCGGGGTGACCGAATAGCCGACCTGCGCGTTCAGGCGGCTGATCGCACCGTCGCGACGCTGGCGACGGATGTTGAACAGATCCAGCCCCGCCTCGCCGCTTTCCGAGAAGGCATCGACCGTCTGGCTGATGCCCAGCACCTCGGCCGACCCGCTCAGCACGGCGCGCCCGAACGGCTTGTAGTAGCCGAAGCCGCCACCATAGACGAAGCTGTTCCCGTCCACCGAATGGAAGCGCGCAGTGCCGCCGATGACGCCACGCGTGCCGCCAGCCTTGTAGGTGCCGTAGGCGACCCGACCGATCAGGCGCAGCGCCTGGTCGCCCGTCAGCGGCGCGGACACGCCCAGCCCGAACTGCTCGCCATTCAGCTTGGCGTTCATGTTCGTGCTGCGGAAGCCGCCTTCCGAATGCGCATAGCTGATATTGGCGCGCAGGATCGACAGGTCGTGGCTGACACCGATCTGGTAGGTCGTGTCGCGGAAGCGGTTATGTGCATAACCGTCACGCTCCAGCCCGCGCAGTTGTCCGCCATGGATGTCGCCGGTCATCGCGCTCTTGCCCGGGGTGAGCGTGTCGTAATCGCTCACCTCGACCAGACCGTCGATCATCGACGCGCGCATCCCGTCGCTGATGCCCGCATAGGCATCGGGCGACCAGCGTGCGAAGCTGGCCTGCGTCGCGTTGCGTCCGCCTGCGACATTGGCGGCCAGCGACTGGAGGAGGTTGCCGCCATAATATTGCGGCACCCCGCCGGTTGTCTTGACCAGCATCGCGGCCAGTGCGCCCTTCTGGCTGGCGGTAATCGCGGTGGCATCCGACAGCGTCTGCGGCGTGTAGGATCCCATACCGATCACGGTGCCGTTCGACAGGTTGAAGGCCAAGTTCTGCCCGAAGTTCGCCTTCGTCACCGAACCGAACGACCCGCTGATCGCACCCGGCTTGAACTGGAAGATCTGGATCGCGGTGCCCAGCGGCAGCTCGTAGCTGTTCGCGGGGACGCTCTTGTCCAGGGCCAGTACCGAGGTGCCCGACAGCGCCAGCTTACCCGTCACGACGATACGGTCATACCCGTTCGCAACGCCCGGCCCGGCATTGCCGTCGATCTGCATCGCCGCCACCGCATTGTCGCCGAACGACAGGTTCGCGAAGGTCATGACGCCCGGCGAGTTACCCGGTGCGACCACGCCCTTGCTTGCGCCGCCCACGATCGTCGAACCACTGACCGAGCCGTTGCCGGTGAGCTGCCCACCGCCATTGACGAGGGTGGTGGTGCTGGTGAGCTGACCGGACGTCGAGCCGGCGGTGTTGAGTGCCAGCCCGTTGCCGAGGTGCAGCGTGCTGTTGTCGGTGACCGTCGTGATGGTCGCCGTCGCGGCACCCGCCAGATTGATCCGGCTGTTGGATGCACTCAGCGTCTGAGTGGCCAGCGTCGTGGTGCTGCCGACGTTCAGCGTGCTGCCCGGCTGCACTGCGAAGGTGCCGCTGGACACGGTGCCCGCAGTGTTCAGGTCAAGCGCGCCCGAGGTCAGCGCGATCTGCCCGGTGCCGTTCACCTTGCCGGTGAAGTTGCCGCCGGTGGCCAGCGTCAGGGTGCTGGCCCCGATGTTGAGCGTACCCGCGCCGGTCAAGTCGCGGATCGTCTGGTTGGCCTGCAGCGTCAGCGTGGCGGGCGCCGCGACGGACACCGTTAGCGCCTTGTCCAGCAGCCCGGCATTGACGACAGTCAGCTGCCCCGCCTCGATCGCCAGCGACGTCGGTGCGAAGCTGTCAACCGCGCCAGCCAGCGTCAGCGTCGCCGAACCTAGTTTGGTCACTGTACCGGTGCCCGCGATCACACCGTTATAGGTGCCGTCGACCGTCTGGTTGATGGTCAGGCGGTTGGCGTTGATCGTGATCGTGCCGCCCGCACCCGACAGCGAGCCGGTCGACATCGCCCCGTTCGCCGTCAGCGAACCCGCATTCTGCTGGTAGGCACCCGCAATCGTCAGCGTGTCATTGGCGACGATCGTACCGCTGTTGACGAGGCTGCCCAGCGTCGGGGCCGAACCCGCCGCCAGCGTCATCGTACCGCCGCTGGCGTTGCTTACTGCGCCGCTCACCCCGAACATCGAGGCGGCGGTGACCGTCCCGGCGTTCGCCAGGCTGGCCATCGACGCCGCGCCATTCAACGACAGCGTTGCATTTGCCGCGTTCGTGACGGTGCCACCCGCCGCGAAGGTCGAAGCCGCAGTGGTTGACCCAGTGTTGGTCACGTCGCCCAGCGCAACGAAGTTGGCGTCGAACCGCGCGGTCCCGCTGTTGGTGAGCGTGCCGACACGATAATTGGCGTTGGCGGTGAGCGAGCCGGCGTTGGTGACGTTGCGCACCATGTCGGCGGTGCCGACGGTGTAGGCCGCACCCTGCGCCACCCTTACGTCCAGCGTGTCGGCGAAGGTGCCGCCGCCCGTCGTGTCGACATTGCCTGCAGCGATCGTGAAGCTGCCGGTGAAGGTGTTCGCGCCAGTCAGGACCAGCGTGCCCGCACCCGCTTTGGTCAGCATCCCCGCACCGGCGACGATGCCGGCATAGGTGCTGGTGCCCGACTGGTCGATCGTCAGCGCCGACATATCGGCCAGCGTGACGACGCCGCTGGCGTTGCCCGTAAAGGTCGAGGTGTGGAGCGTGCGATTACCGGTCACCACGGTCTGGCCGTTGTTGACCGTCCCGCCAGTGGTAGTCAGATCGGCGTTGAGCGCCACCAGACCGTCATTGGCGAGCGTGGCGATCGTCTGGTCGGCCTGTACCGACAGTGTACCCGGCGCCGAGACGGCCACCGCCAGTGCGTGGCCGAAGATGTCCGCGTTCGCGGCGGTCACCTGGCCCTGCGCCACGGTCAGCGAGCTCGGCGCGATGCTGTTCGCCGCACCCGCCAGGGTCAGCGTCGCCGCACCGGTCTTGGTGAGCGTGCCCGTGCCCGACAACGTGCCGGCATAGCTGCCGTCGACGCTCTGCTTGACCAGCATCTGCGTCGCGCCGTTCAGCACGATGTCACCACCCGCACCCGACAACGTGCCGGTCGCGATATTGGCGTTGGCGGTCAGCGTGCCGGCGTTCTGGGTATAGCCGCCCGCCACGGTCACTACGTCGTTGGCGACGATCGTGCCCGCGTTGGTCAGACTGCCCAGCATCGGCGCCGAAGTGGAGGCGAAGGTGATCGCACCGGTCGCGGCATTGTCGACTGCCCCCACGACGACCAGCGAATGCGCCGCCTTGACCGTGCCGGCGTTGGTCAGACTGCCGAACTGGCTGGTCCCACCGTTGGTCATCGACAGCAGCGCGTTCGCCGCGTTGGTGACGTCGGTATCGACGACCAGCGCGCCCGCCGCATTGACAGTGCCGGTGTTGACCAGCTTGCCCATCACGCGACTTGCCGAGGTGGTGGCCAGGTCGAGCTGCCCACTGTTCGTCACGTCGCCTCTGGTGGCAAGGATCGCATTGACCTGCGCCGTGCCGCTATTGATCAACGACGCCGCGCCGTAATCGGCATTGGTGGTCAGCAGGCCCGCATTGGTGACGTTCTGCACGATGTCGTTTGTGCCGACCGTGTAGCTCGCCCCCTGTGCCACCGCGATGTCGAGCGTATCGGCCAGTGTGCCGCCGCCCGTCGTGTCGATGCCACCTGCGTCGATCGCGAAACCGCCGGTGAAGTTGCTGGCACCGGTCAGCGTCAGCGTACCCGCGCCGATCTTGGTCAGCGCGCCTCGACCGGTGACGATACCGGCATAGGTGCTGGTGCCCGACTGGTCGATCGTCAGCTTCCCCGCTTCGGCGACCGCGACCACGCCACCGGTATTGCCCGCGAAGGTCGAAGTGTGGAGCGTCTGCGTGCCCGTCACCGCGATCCCGCCGTTGTTGACGGTGCCGCCGGTGGTGGTCAGGTTCGCGTTGAGACGCGTCACGCCGTCATTGACGAGCGTGGCGATCGCCTGATCGCCCTGTACCGACAGTGTACCCGGCGCCGAGACGGCCACCGCCAGCGCTTGGCCGAAGATGTCCGCGTTCGCGGCGATCACCTGGCCCTGCGCCACGGTCAGCGTGCTCGGCGCGATGCTGTTCGCCGCACCCGCCAGCGTCAACGTCGCAGCACCCGTCTTGGTAAGCGTGCCCGTGCCCGACAGCGTGCCGGCATAGCTGCCGTCAACGTCTTGGTTCACCAGCATGTGGCTGGCGCCGTTGAGCACGATGTCACCACCTGCACCCGACAACGCGCCGGTGGCGACATTGGCGTTGGTGGTCAGCGAGCCGGCATTCTGGGCATAGCCGCCCGCCACGGTCAGTGTGTCGGTCGCGGTGATCGTGCCGGCGTTGGCGAGGCTGCCCATCCTGGCCGCCGCGCCCAGCGCGATCGTACCGGTCGCTCCATTGTCGACCGCATTCGCCACCGTCAGCGCCGAGGCGGTGGTAACCGTACCCGCGTTGCTCACGCTGCCCAGCCAGGGGGTCGAACCAACATCCAGGTTCAGCGTGGCGTTCTGGGCGTTGTCGACCGCACCGGTGACGATCAGCGCGTGATTCGCGAGCACGAACCCGGCGTTCGCCAGGCGCGCGAACTGCGTCGCACCGCCGCTGTACAGCGTCATGCTCGCATTCGTCGCATTGGTAACCGTGCCGTCGACCAGCAATTGGCCGCCGACATGCATGACGCCCGAACCGGTGTTCGACAGCGCGCCCTGCAGATGTGCGACCGCCTGGTTGCCGATCTGCAGTTCGCCACCGTTCGTCACGTCGCCGGTCGCCAGGAAGGCGTTGTCGACGCGCATGAAGCCGCTGTTGTTCGCCGCCGCGACGCCGAACGCCGCGTGGGCGATCGTGACACCCGCGTTGGTGAGGTTACGGATCGTATCAACCGTGCCGACGTGATAGCTGGCGCCCTGCGCGACCGAGACGTCGATCGTATCGGCAAAGGTGCCGCCGCCCGTCGTGTCGATCGTACCCCCGTTGATCGCCAGCCCGCCGGTGAAGGTGTTGGCGCCGGTCAGCGTCAGCGTACCCAGCCCGGCCTTGGTCAGCGTGCCCGCGCCGGTGACGATACCGGCATAGGTGCTGGTGCCCGACTGGTCGATCGTCAGCGATCCCGCCGTGCCATCGACACCGCCCAGCAGCACGCCGCCGCTGGTGTTACCCGTGAAGGTTGGCGTCTGAAGCGTTTGCGTACCGGTGACGGTCAGCAGGCCATTGTTGGCGACCGCACCCGAGGCGGTAATCGCGCCGTTCATCGCCCAGCTGGCATTGTTGGTGACGATGCCAGCCGTCAGGTCGGCGTTCTGCAGCAGCAGGCCAGCCTGGTCGTTCAGGATGTTGCCGGCCGTGGTCGTGCCGTTGAACACGATCCGCCCGGTGTTGCTGATACCGCCGGTGCTGGCGCTCGAAGCGAAGCGGATCGTGCCGGCGTTCACGATCGCGGCGGTGCTGACCGCGGCATCGGCGAGCAGCATGCCCTGGCTGGCGACGGTGACGGCGTTCAGCTTTTCGGCATTGGCGAGGTGCAGCGTGCCGCCATTGACGGTGGCATAGCCGCCGTTGACCGCATCCATCAAACGACCCGACAGATCGTTCAGCTTAGTCGAAACCGCGCCGCTGTTGACGGTGATGCCGCGCAGCGTGTTCTGCCCGGTCAGGTACAGGCTGCCGCTGTAGTTGGTGCTGTTGGCGGTCAGGAAGCCGTTGGTGACATTGCCGGTCAGCAGCGCGAAGTCGCCGGTGCTGCCGAGATTGTCATAGACGGCGACCTTGCCGTCCAGCCCGTTCAGGTTGATGTTGTTCATCAACCGCACCGCGCCGGTCGCGTCCACGGCGTCCGATCCGAACACCAGGGTGTCGGCGGTACGCACGAACCCTCCCGAGTTCCACGTGAGGTCCTGCCCCTGACCGCCGTTCAACGAGCCGAAGTTGAGCGTCAGGCCGTTGGCGAGCGCGGCGAAGCCGCCGCTGCCCCCTGCGGTGCTGGTTACGTCGGTCCACGACACCTGGTTCGGCTGAACGCCGACGCGACGCGTCACCGTACCCGAGGTCAGGAGCGTGCCGGCATTGGCCGTCGCCAGCTCGGTCGAGCCGCCGATCGTGCTCTGCCCCTCGAACAGGATGTGGCTGTTGGCGTTGATGCCCACGCCGTCATCGGCACGCAGTGTGCCGCCCTGCAGGCGAGTGTTGCCGGTATAGGTGTTGACGTTATTGAAGCGGACGAGGCCGCCACCCGCGATCGTGATGTCGGCGCCATAGCCTGCCGCGATCGACGTGTTGCCGATGCTGGCCGCGCTGTCGTCGGCGATCGTGCCGTTGAAGGTGATCGTCTTGCCCGCGCCCGGTGACAGGATGACGGTCGAACCGCGCATGATGAACAGGTCGCTGCCCGCCGCACCGCCGGCCGCGCCGCCATTGTTGCTGGAACCGCCCAGCGCCGCATTGCCGTCGAACAGCGCATTGCCGTTAATCTGCAACGTACCGCCGTCGCGCACGAAGATTGCGCCACCATAGCCGGAGCCGCCGCCGCCGCCCTGGCCGTTCGAGGAGCCAACACCGCCACCGAATCCGGCTGCGCCGCCCGCCCCCGCCGCGCCGTCTAGGCTTTGCCCGCCAGAGCCACCCGCACCGCCAGCACCGCCCGAGCCGCCGCCCGCGCCGAAGCCGCCGGCACCGCCGGCACCGCCCGCGCCGCCGGCACCGCCGTCGGTGATCGACAACGCGCCCGCGCCGCCCGAGCCGCCCCCGCCGCCGGCACCGCCGCCGAAGAAGGTCGCGCCCGCACCGCCGGTGCCGCCCGCACCACCGGCGCCGCCGAACGCGACCTTGCCGTTAGCCATGTCGATGTTCCACGTCACCAGATCGGCGATCGACTTGGCGAGCAGCACGCCCGCGCGCGCGGTCTCGACCGCCAGCGCCGCCGACAGCGCCGCGCCCGGCGGGAAGGTGGCGAGCGCGCCCGCGACCTCCGCGGCCTTCAGCCCGACCTCGATGCCGTTATTGACGGTGTCGATCACCATCGCGGTGTTGACCGGCTTGCCGCCGCTGCCGGCGCCGCCCGAACCGCCGTTGCCGCCCGCCGCGGCGATGCCCGCCCCGGCGTTATAGCCGTTGGTGCCGACCGAACCCTCGCCATCGTTGAGGATCGCGTTGAAATTGCTGCCGGTGCGCCCGCCACCACCGTTCGAACCGACCGTCCCGGTCGACACGATCGCGTTCATCGAGCCACCCTTGACCAGGTTGGCGACCGCCGGGTTGATGGCATAGGTGACGGTGTTGCTCTGGGCGTCGATCGCGGTGACGACCGCATTGGCCGGGATCGCCCCGTCACCCGACAATACCTGTCCGACCTTCATCCCGCTGATCGACACAAGCGTCACGGTGCGCGCGTTGGTGTCGATGCTGGCGACCGGGCTCAGCGTTATCAGCATCTTGCCCTTGCTGATCGCGTTCAGCCCTTCGCTGCCGATCGTGCCGCTCAGCGTGATCGTGCCGTCGCCGTTGATGGCGGTGATCGTCGTGCCGTCGGCGATGCCCTGACCACTGATCTTCTGGCCGACACGCATCCCGTTGGTCGAATTGACCTTCACCACGGCGTTACCGCTGTTCGACACGATGGGGTTCGACGCCGCCTTCAACGAGGTGACGGTGTTCAGGTCGACCGCGTTCGACAGCGTCAGCGCGCCGGTCGCCTCGTCGATCGCGGTGACGGTGGTGCCGGCGGGAACGCCGTTGCCGGTCACGGTCATCCCGACCTCGAACCCGGCCAGGGTTCCGCCCGACGGGGGGGTGATGACGTTGGACAGCTGCGGGGTGATCGAGGCGGCGAAGCGCGTGATGTCGAACTGCGTCGCCGACGACACTGCGACGTTCAACGCACCGGTCGAGCCGTCCGACAGCGTGAAGCTCTTGACCTTCTGGTTGCTGTCGTAGGTGACGTTCTTGACGGTTACGCCGGCGCCGACTCCATTGCCGTACACCACCGAACCCGGCAGCAGTTTGGCGGCGTCGATCGTGCCGGGAGTGACGTAATAACCCGCCGGGTCGCCGTTCGCGGGGGCCGCCTGATAGGAGGCGGTGATGACGCTGCTGGAGTCCAGCGTGTACGGCTGCGCCAGCGAGACGTGTTGCTTGCCATCATTGTCGACGGTGACCGCGCTGATCGTTGCGCCAATCGCGCCGCCGCCCATCGCGACGCCCGCGCCGACGCCGATCAGCGAATTCTCATTGTCCAGCGTGAAGCCGGTGATGCGCAGGTGGGTGCCGTCGTAGCTGGCGGTCACCTTCGGGAAATACAGCTGCACCGCGGCCGCATCGGCGCTATTGGTGGCCAGCGAAAAGACCTTGGGCGCGACCGAGAAGATCGGCGCCCCACCGCCTTCGCCGCCCTTGGTGGTGTTGCTGGAAAAGCTGACGTTGTTGAGCGTCAACCGTGACCCGCTGTCGATGAAGAACACGCCGCCGAAGCCGCCACCGCCGCCCGAGCCAGCTCCACCTTCGGTGTTGTAATTGGTGTAGACGGTGGTTTGGCCATCGCTGCCGATCGTAGTGGTGGACGGCAGGACGGTCGGATTTGCCCCGGCCGAAACGTTGGCGGAAACGATGAAGCCATTGCCGCCCGCGCCGTCATTAACCACAGTCGTGGTTTGCGCCTGCGCGCCGGTCCCCCCGATCGTCGCCATTGCGAGCGCGGTCGATGCCAACAATTTTACCCGATTTTTCACGTGACTTAACCCCCCGATATTACGCAACACGAAGCATGAACCGCTTCCTGCCTAGCATATGGCACCGGGCGATACTATATTTGAAATTCTTAATTTCGTGTGTGCATGCTCGCTAAAATTATATCAGAAATATTGTAACCAACTATTTCATGGTGATAACGACCTTTCTTTAAAGTTATCAAACATAGAAAGATGGGCACCCCCAATAACCTTGGCGTGAAGCGGCTGGAGACGGTTCACGGCGCCTGAGGGCGGGAGGCGGCGGATGCGTCAGGCGGGATTGTTCGGTCTATCGGAGCATTTGAAGCGGTTGTCGGACTGGGGCGATCCGCTTGAGGCGATGGCGCGGGTGGTGGACTTCGAGATGTTCCGGCCCGCGCTGGAGAAGGCGCTGGCGTAGGGCGACGGGGCAAAGGGCGGTCGGCCGCCTTACGATCCGGTGGCGATGTTCAAGATCCCGATCGTGGCGGCCCAGAACAAGGTGAGCGACGCGCGGATGGAGTTCCTGATCCGACCGTTTGAGCTGGGTGCGCCGACGCCGGACGAGAACACGATCCGGCTGTTCCGCGAGAAGCTGACGCGCGCTGGCGTGATCGACACGCTGTTCACCGCCTTCGACCGGTCCCTGCGTGAGCGGGGCTACTTGCCGATGGGCGGACAGATCGTCGACGCCACGCTGGTGGCCGCGCCCAAGCAGCGCAACACCGCGGTCGAGCGGGACGCGATCAAGGCGGGCAGGAGCGCGGTGGAAATCTGGCCGGACGAGCCAGCGAAGGCGGCGCAGAAGGACACCGACGCGCGCTGGACGCTGAAGTTCGCGAAAGCGCGCGCTGCCCGACGGCCGGCCGGGGGAGTGTCAGGAATTTCGTGTGCGGGCGGGCGGATGAACATTACGCCGCCATGGCCCTGATGAAGCGTTCGCCGAAGATGACGGCGAACTGTGCCT
>NZ_JAXCMJ010000070.1:0-11027 GCF_038084995.1 Sphingomonas sp. 2378 | reverse complement strand
GCGCCTGATCCCGAGCATGTCCCTCGATATACGCCATGACCGCAGAGTACACCGTCCCAGCGCGGCGGGGAATCCTCAACGCTGTTTTCGGACGATCTGGATGGTGAATTGGGAAAGCTGCGATCAGGGCAAGATGACGCGCCCGCCGTTGCTACTGCCGTGGCGCGATCGGTTGCCACCCTCCCGTTGGTTTCAAATTCGACAGCGGCGCTTTCCAATAGTGCCCTTGGAAAGGCTGGTCGAACGCTCTGCTAATGGCTTGGCCTGCCAAGGCGCAGAATAGCAGCGTACCAACTGCACCATGTGCAACGATCGCCAGATCGCCACCGCGATGTGCCGAGACGATCTGCGTCACTGCGTCGCGAACACGAGCTTGGGCGTCCACTGCCTTTCCCCACCCACGGACGCTGGTAGATGGCTGCGCGAAGAACGCATCGGCTACCTTCTCGAACTCAGCCGGTGGCAGGAAGCCCGTTGTGCTCCGGTCGTTCTCACCAAGCTGACTCGAAACGGATACGCCAATCCCTCTTGCGCCAGCGAGGATGCCTGCTGCTTCGATCGCCTTTGTCTCGGAACTCGACCATATGCTGCTTAAGCCGGATATTCCCGGTAGATGCGAAAAGGACCGCATCCGATCGATTCCGACCGCGCTCAAATGCCAGCGCTCGATCGGCGTATGCGGATCAACCACGACTTCCGGATGAGTGACGAAGTAAAGGTAGCTCATTTGAAATCCGTGTCCGATCCGACCAGCTCCGAGTAATAGCCAGCGAACGGTTCGGCGGGAACGTCCGTGGAGGGAATTGCTGAGCATCGGATATTCGCCGATGCCAGCGCTGCAGTGACGGCCAGATGAGCTGCAGGACGGCCATATGCACGGTCGTGACGGGGTATCGCCGTCCGGATCAGGCCTGGATTGCCTGGATCATCCCCGGCACGCCGATGAGTGTGATGGCGCGCCGTAGATTGTAGGCGAGCGCGGTCAGGCTGAACTCGGCGCGGACCTTCTCCAGCCCGTGCATCAGGAACGCACCCTGGTTCATCGACTGCTTGATCGTGCCGAACGGATGTTCGACCGTGGAGCGGCGAACGGCGAGGATGCCGGGGCGCTTTTCGAGGCGCTCGGCCATGCGCTCGATGAGGTGTTCCTTCTCCCAGCGGTTGACGCGCCGCCAGCGTCCCGTGGTGCATAGCGCCTTCATCTGGCAGCCGGCGCAGGCGGCGGGACTTGAATACTGGACCGTCACATGCCCGCGCGTGATCGAGCTGTGGCGGGTGTCGAGTATCTGCCCGTCGGGGCAGTGATAGGCGTCGGCTGCCGGATCGTACCGGAACCGCTCCTTGGGAAAGAGGCCGTTGCTGACGTTGATGCCCCGGTGCGGGCGGGGAATGTAGGGCGTGATGCCGGCCGCCTCGCAGGCTTCGATATCCTCGCCCTTGTGATATCCCCCTTCGACAGGCTCAGGACAGGCATGTCCGCGACCGCATCGATCCGCTCGACCCCGAGCGCCTCCATCGCCGCGCTGGCAGTGGGCGTGAGCAGGCCCATGTCGTTGCAGGCGTTGGTGACGTGCTGCTCGACGATCAGGCTGTGCTTCGCGTCTACCGCCACCTGCGCGTTATAGCCGATGGTCACCTTACCATAGGCGACCATCGCGCGCATCGGGATCGGTGAGCGAGATCTGCCCTTCGCCGCTTTCCTCCAACTGGCCCATGAGCGCTGCGCTGGCCTGACGCTGCTCGCGCAACCTGGCGATCTTGGTCGCCAGCGCCTCGGCGCGGCCGATGCTGGCAGCATCCTCGCCACGGTCAATCTGGTCCAGTTCGGCCAGGTAACGGTCCAGCCGCGCATCGGCCGACGCCAGGTACGTCGCCAACCGCTCGCGGCTGAAGTTGCGCGCCCGGCCGTTCACCGCCTTCAGCCGCGTGCCGTCCACCGCCAGCAATTCGCGCCCGAACAGGTCCAGCTTGCGGCACAGCATCACGAACGCGCGGAACACCGCCTTGAACGCGGCCCGGTTCTCGCGTCGGAAATCGGCGATGGTCCGGAAGTCCGGCCGCACCCCGCGCAGCAGCCAGATCAATTCAAGGTTGCGCGTCGCCTCGGCTTCCAGACGCCGGCTCGACCGCACCCGGTTGAGGTAGCCGTACAGGTAGAGCTTGAGCATGTCGGCCGGATCGTAACCGGGCCGCCCCGTCGCCTTCGGCTGCGTCCGCCGGAAGCCCGCGCTCCCCAGATCGACGTCGTCGACGAACGCGTCGATGAACCGCACCGGATTATCCGCCGCGACATAGTCCTCGACCGATGCCGGCAGCAGCAGCGCCTGGTTCCGGGCATGACCTTCGATGTATGCCATGGCCGAAGCCTACACCGTCACCGCGCGACCTGGAATCACGAACGCCGTTTTCGGACGCTCTGGATGGTGAAACGGGAATGCGCCGCTTTCTCGCAACATGATCCCGAAGACGCTTGTCCGCTCGCGAAGCTGCGGCCGGTATGGGTCAGGGATCTAGTCGTTCATTCGGTCGAACGTTTCGACAAACAGGTGCTGACCTGCACGGGAGCATGCGCCGCTTACCGAGCCCTTGCCTTGCCGACAGGCATCCAAGGCAACTCCATTTCTGCTCCGTCCATCATGTGAAGGCTGCGGGAGGTCTCACATGCCAACCGTACCCAACAGATGGAAGGTGAAACGGTGATGCATCGATGGGTCTATGCCGCGGTCGGATTGCTCGTTTGTGCAGGTGTTCCGGTGCTGATTCTGGTCAGCGCCAAGGTGTTCGCGCAGGTGCCGGGGGCCGGTAACGCATCTGATGTCTGCGTCAGCACCGGCGGGGTGAGTATCACCGTCAATGGCGGCGGTTATTGTCGGTTCCGGGACGGACGTCTTGTCGACGAAAGATTGTTTTTCGATCGTCGGCAAGGCCGGGCGGTCATGCCCAACCCCGCCAGCGTCAATTGCGGGCGAGACGGAGGCCGGGTGGAGGTCGTGAACGGGCCGGGGGGCCAGACGGGTTACTGCCATCTGCCGAACGGCGCCATCGTCGAAGAGTGGGCGCTTTTCCATGGGCGTTGATGTCGGGCGTGCGGCCAAATCTGTTCGCGAGGACGCACCCGTATCGCGATCACCGATAGAACACGCAGCCTCGGTCTGGTCCCGCAATCAACACGCGGTGCGCTCGGATGTATTTTTAAAGGATCATCCATTAAGAGCCCCGGCGCGATCCACTCTCAAGTTAGTGCCGATGTCATCAAACGGGCTTGAATCAGTCTATCTCGCCAATCGTGACAAAATTGTCCGGTTTCTTGTCGCACGTGGCGCCGGCGATGCGGCCGAGGATTTGACAAATGATCTTTGGGTAAAGGTATCAACGCTTTCACCAGGGCCGATCGCCAATCCGATGTCGTATCTGTTCCGCGCGGCGGATACCCTGATGATCGACCGTTACCGTTCACGAAGACAGGCCGAGCGCCGCGAGCAGGATTGGTATGAGCTGAGCGGCGATGGCGAAGCATCCCCCGAGCCTGCTGGCGAGCGGGTGATAGGCGCGCGGCAGGAAGTGGCGAAGGTCGCGACACTTCTGACCCGGCTGGGTGCGCGCCGGGAAACGATCTTCCGCCGTGCGCGGATCGACGGCGTATCGCAACGGCAGATCGCATCCGAACTCGGCGTCAGCCTCAGCACGGTGGAAGCCGATCTGCGGATCGCGACCCGCGCATTGATCGAATTGAAGGACGAATTGCGGTGAACATGACGATCGCTCGTCCGATGAAGGATATGGTACGATGACCGGCAGGAAGGTCGAGGAGCAGGCGCTGGAATGGGCGATCCGCGCCTCCGATCCCGAATTCGACGATTGGGACGGACTGACCGGATGGCTGGAGGCCGATCCGCTCAACCATGATCGGTACGACGATGCGTTGGCCGCGATCGCCGATGCGCGCGACAGCGTCGCCGCGACACCTGTCCAGACCGCGCGGGTCGCGGCCAATGACGAACGTCCGACGCGACAGGGCTATTGGCGCTGGGGGGGCGGAGCGATCGCTGCAACGCTGGTGGCGGTCGTCGGGATTTCCGTCTGGAACGATCGGGCTCAGCCCTATGCGGTGGAAACCGCACCGGGCGAGCAACGCTCGGTGCAACTGGCGGATGGCAGCGAGATCATCCTGTCCGGAGGCTCGCGCGTGACGCTCGACCGTTCGGATGTGCGGACCGCCAGCGTGGATCGTGGCCAGATGCTGTTCCGCATCCGGCACGATGCGGCGCATCCCTTTCAGGTGACGGCGGGTGATACGCGGATGGTCGATCTGGGGACGGTCTTCGACGTCACGCGCGATCCGGGCCGGACCCGTGTCGCCGTCGCCGAAGGCGCGGTGATGGTCGATCCACAGGGCGCGAAGCTCCGGCTCGATCCCGGCCAGGCGGTCGTGGCAACTGGTGGCGAACTCCGTCGCCAGCGTGCGGAGGATGTAGGGGGCTGGCGCGAAGGGCGGTTGACGTTCGATGGCGCGCCGCTGTCCGATGTCGCGCGTGATCTCAGCCGTCAGCTCGGTCGTACGGTTCGCGTCGACGCGGCCATCTCCGATCGGCCCTTCAGCGGGACGATCGATATCCGTAACCTGAAGGACGATCCCGGACTGCTGGGCCGCCTGCTGGCTGTGCGGGTCCGTGTCGACGGTAGGGCATGGGTGATGGGCAGCGATCGGTGAAACAGGGCGCGGCTGCGGTCGTCATAGGGCTGCCCGTCGCCATGATCGCGGCGGCTCCGGCGTCGGCACAGACCCTTTCGATCGATCTGCGCGCGGGCCGCGTCAGCGAGCAGGTGACGGCGCTCGGCCGCATCGGCGGGATCAGTGTCGTGGTGACGGACGCGCGCCTGTGGTCGAGGCCAGTGCCCGCGCTGCACGGACGGATGACTGCGGTCACGGCGCTACGTCTGATCGCGATGCGCTGTGGCGGTGAGGTCGAGGCGATCGATAGCGTGCTGTACCGGATCGTGCCCAGGCGTGCGCCAGCGCACCACCCCGCTCCACCAAGACCGCGTCCAACACCGGCGAAGACGCCATCGCCTGCCCCCCCCGCGCCCGACATCATCGTCATCGGCAGCAAGCGCGATCTGCCATTCGGCCAGACCGCCGGTCAGGTCGTGCGTGTATCGGGACAGGACCTCGACTTCGGCGGTGCCGGAGGAACCGAACGGCTGACGTCGCGCCTGACGACCGTTGCCTCCACCTATCTGGGGGCGGGGCGCAACAAGCTGTTTATCCGGGGCATCGCCGATTCCAGCTTCACCGGCCCGAGTCAGGCGACGGTCGGCCAGTATTTCGGTGACCTGCGGCTCGGTTATAATGCACCCGACCCTGATCTGCGCCTCGCCGATCTGGCGGCGGTCGAGGTGCTGGCCGGGCCGCAAGGCACCCTCTACGGCGCGGGATCGCTGGGCGGACTGATCCGCCTTGTGCCCAATCCCGTCGAACTGGATCGCATCGGCGGCTCGGTCGCGGTCGGCGCGTCCGCCACGACCCATGGCGCGCCCGGCGTCGATGCGCAGGGTGTCCTCAACCTGCCGATCGTAACCGACAGGCTCGGCATCAGGTTCGTCGCGACGGCGGTGACGGACGGCGGCTATATCGACAAGCCGCTGCTCGGCCGCAACGACGTCAACACGACGCGGATCGCCGGTGGTCGCGGCACCCTCCATTGGAAACTCGGTGATGGCTGGAGCGCGGAACTGATCGGCATCGGTCAACGTATCCGGGGAGCCGACAGTCAATATGCCGATCGCGATGCTCCGCCGCTTACGCGCGAAACGCGACTGGTCGAGGGGTTCGACACCGACTTCCGGCAGGGGCAATTCGTGCTGAGCGGTCGGATCGGCGATGTCCGGCTGCGGTCCTCTACCGGCATCACCGCGCATGATCTGAGGGAACGCTATGACGCGACGATGGTCGGGGGCGATCCGACGATCTTCTTTCAAGCCAATCGCACGCGCATGGTCGCCAACGAAACCCGCGCCTGGGTGACGCAACGGAACGGCTCCGGATGGCTGCTCGGCATGAGCTACACCGGCAATCGTACCCGATTGTCGCGTGCTTTTTTGTCATCGACCGAGCGCACGCCACTTGCCGGCGTTTCGAACACCGTCAGGGAAATCACCGCTTACGGCGAGGGTAGCGTCCGGGCGACAGCGGCGATCCTGTTGACGGGCGGCCTTCGCGTCAGTCGCTCCGTGCTGACCGGCACGGCGGAGAATGCTTCCGTGCAGGCCCTGCCCGGCCTGTCCGATACGGTGGCGACACGCCACGAATGGTCGGTGCTGCCTTCCGCCTCGTTCCTTCTCGATCTGCAACCCGGTGCGGCCATGTTCCTGCGCTACCAGCAGGGGTTTCGTCCGGGTGGCCTTGCGGTCGACGACCAATATGTCCGCCGCTTCGACAGCGACCATGTCGCGACGATCGAGGCGGGCTATCGTCTTGGCCGCGCCACGCGCGATCCGTTCGCCTTCTCGCTCACCGTCGCCCATACCGACTGGCGCGATATCCAGGCCGACTTCCTCGATGGCGCAAGTCTTCCATCCACCGAAAATGTCGGCGATGGCGACATCTGGACCGTCGAGGCGACCGCTTCGATCCGGCCGAAGACGGGCTGGCGGATCGAGGCCAGCGTCTCCCTCAACGACAGCAGCATCAACGAGCGCGAGCCACCCCATCCCGTACTGCAAGGAGCGCCGACCGATGGAGCCGGCGTCGCGTCGCGTCTGGGACCGATCCCGAACATCGCCGACGTCACGGCACGCCTGGGGATGGTCCATGAGGCGACGTTGACCGATCGCGTGCGGCTGAAGGTCGATGGCTGGGCCCGCTATGTCGGCCTGTCGCGACTGGGCCTGGGGCCGGTCCTTGGAGACGATCAGGGCAATTTCATCGACAGCGCCGTCAGCGCCCGCATCGGGTGCGAGCGTTTCGGCGTGACCGCCGGCGTGTCCAACATCCTCGACGTGCAGGGCAATCGCTTTGCCTTGGGCACCCCCTTCTTCACGGGCAGGGGGCAGATCACGCCGCTTCGGCCGCGAACCTTCCGCATCGGGCTGGACGCCGCCTTCTGAATTTTTTCACGGCATCGGCCACAGGGCTCCGTCATCACGGTGCTGGCACCGGCAGCCAATAGCCGTGTCAGGCAGGCGGACGACATGTTCAGACAGCGGCAATGCCAGCGAACGAATAGATCAACCGCCACATTTGGAACGCCGAAGCGGACAGACGATCCGGCTTCGCCAGTAGGGACGAAGATATGAAGTTTGTAGCATTGATGGCCACCGGGCTGGCTTCGGCGGGAGCGGTCATGCTGCCCGTTCCGGCTCATGCGGCCCAGAACACGGTCGAGATCGCCAATCCTGCCTCGGTCTATTGTGCCTCGATCGGCGGCACGTCTTTGGTGCGCAAGACGCCATCGGGCGCTGTGGGTTATTGCCGTCTTCCCAACGGCAAGGTCCAGGACGAATGGACGCTGTTCCGCAACAGCCAGAAGCGTTCCCCCACGCGTCGCAACGACGCGCATATGGGCAATCCTGCCGCGATCCATTGTTCCAGCATTGGCGGGACCAGCCTTACGCGGCGGACTTCGCGTGGCGACGTCGCGCTCTGCCGGTTGCGGAACGGCAAGACCGTCGATGCCTGGAATCTGTACCGCAGCGCCAATGGCAAGGATCATGACATGAATCCCCGGAACCGTCGCGCCGACATGACCAATCCGGCCGCCGCCTATTGCATCGAGCGCAAGGGTACCCTCGAAACGCGTCGGGAAGCGGGCGGCACGACGAGCTATTGCCACCTGCCGGACGGTCGCGTCGTTGAGCAGTGGAAGCTCTTCCGCGAACAGCCGAACGGCCGCACCCGCTAATCGCTGACGAAGTGAGCCGCGCGGTTGGGCGCGCGGCTCATAAGGCTGTCCCGGTGTCCCTTTGGCGCTGGGATATTGCCCAAAAGCGCCTCGATCCGGTCCGCCGAAAAAAAGTTCGAGGCAGGCCAAGGCAACTCGAAACCGGTGCCGTCTTGTGGATGTAGGGGGACGCAAACTGGTGCGGCTCGCTCGACCACAAGTTCCATTTCGAAGGACGATTTCAATGACTCTGGTTAGCATGTTCGCGCCCGCTCACCGCGGTGCGCGCCGGACCTCGGCTGCCCTGCTCGCGGGCTTCGCCGCAACGATCGTCGCGGCGGCCCCCGCTGCCGCGCAGCAGGCCGAACCGGGTGCTTATCTGGTCGCCCGTGCCGGTTTGCAGGTCGACTCCGACGTGAAGCCGACCCAGGTTCTGGCAAAGGGTCAGACCGTGGCCAAGACGACCCCGACGCTGCCCAGGAATGTCGACCACGATGCCGGCTTCACGGGCGAGCTCGGCATGGGCTATGATTTCGGCGGCATTCGTCTTGAGGGTACCGCAGGTTACAACACGGCCAATGTCAACGCGAAGGCGCTGAGCGACAAGAAGTATGCCGGTGCGGGCCGTACCAAGTCCTTCGACCTCGGCATAGCCGCCTATGTCGACCTGCTTCGTGACGCTCCGGTGAAACCGTTCGTTGGCGCTGGTATCGGCGCGTCGCGAGTGAATTATTCGATCGACCGCCACTCTGTGGACAAGATCCCTGGCGCGCTCCAGCCTGCGGTCGGTATCATCGACAAGGACTGGGGCTTCCGCTGGCACCTGGACGCTGGCATCAACTACGACGTGGCGCCGAAGACCTCGATCGAACTGCTCGGGCGCTATTCGCAGACCTCCGGCATGAAGATCGAGGGCGCGGCCATCGACGAGAATTTCAAGCGCCAGTCGATGGATTACAAGCTGAAGAACGCATCCACCTCGATCATGGTGGGCCTCCGCCAGAAATTTTGATGTTGGCTTGATCCTGAGTGAAGGCGCTGCCCCTGGGTTGGGAGTGGCGCCTTTACGCGTCGGTGTGATCGCCGTCTGAAAGAATGGTGGTCAAATCGGCCGCCGTTTTCTCGCAAGGGAGTGGTTGGTGAGGCGGCCGGGACGTTCCCAATGGGATGGAATTTCGAGAAAGCGCTGTGTGTGCTTCAATCGGGTGCAAACGCCAGAATGTTCGGCAGAAGCCCGGGAAAGCGCTTTTCGAGATCATCCCAGCGCAACACGTTGATGTTCTCTACGCCGCGCTTGGTGGTGCAGATCAACCCACTCTCCCGCAGCACCCGAAAATGGCTGCTCAGTGTCGATTTCGGCACTTGCAGGAACGGAGCGGTCGCGGCCGTGCAGTTCAGCCCGTTCCCGGCGCGGTGAAGCGCTTTCACGATCCGCAGGCGCGTGGGATCGGCCAGCGCCGACAGAACGTGGTGCAGCTCGAGAGCATCCGCGGGAGGGTGAACGAAACCGATCATCGCCAACGCCTATCAGGGGCTGGGCAAGAATTCCATAGTTCCGTATATCCGTATTACCGAATCAACGGCGCAAGGATATGGGCCATGACATACGCAGCATTCGTTACGGGGGGAACGGCCGGAATCGGGCTGGCCAGCGCCCGCGCGCTCGCAGCCACCGGGCGACCGGTCTACGTCACCGGCAGGACTGAGGAACGGCTGACCGCTGCGGCGGCCGAAGGTCTGATCGGCATCCGCGCCGATATGGCGACGAGCGATGGTATCCGGGCGGTAGCGGAGCGTCTGGAAGCCGATGGCGTGACGCTCGACGTTCTGGTGGCCAATGCCGGCACGGCTGAGACGACCAAATTCGGCGATGTCACCGAGGCCGATTTCGATCGCATGTTCGATCTCAACGTGCGCGGGGTCTTCTTCACCGTGCAGGCGTTGCTGCCCCGGCTCGCAGAGGGTGCGTCTATTATCCTGATCGGCTCGATCTGCTCGATCAAGGGCATGGCCGACCTCAGCGTCTACAATGCGTCGAAGGCGGCGGTGCGTGCATTTGCGAGGTCGTGGGCCAACGACCTTCGTGAGCGACGCATCCGCGTGAACACCCTCAGTCCTGGTCCGGTTCGCACGCCCCTCGTGCATCAATTGCAGGGGAAAGCCGATGGCTCGATCACGGCGTTCGAAACCTGGACCGCGCAGAACGCACCGGCCGGACGGATCGGCGAACCCGAAGACATCGCCTCCGTCGTCAGCTTTCTGGCCGGGCCGGACGCCCGATATGTCAATGGCGTCGAGCTATTCGTCGATGGCGGCCTCGCTCAGATATAATCGGATACTGGGCGGCTGGACCCTATGGTCCGCCGTCTGCCCACAAGCGAGCGGCCGGCAAGACGGCCAAGCCGTCCCATTGGGATGGTATAGCGGGAAAGGCAGCCAATAGCCGCTGTACGATCAAGATACGCAGACGGTGGCACAATCGCCTCGCTGTGACTTTTGCCTCTTATTTTGCGATAGCCACATAGCGTCGAAATCGGGAGAGTCCGTTATGCTAATCACCGCCGCCATGCTCGCAATCGCACAGGCTGGCACCTTGCCATCTCCGACCCCTGCGCCCGTCGTTCAAAACGAGATCACGGTTATTGGCAGGAAGCTTCGGGACTGGCGGGGCTCGATCATGACCAAGGATGGCTCGACACGTTGCGTCACGAAGAAGTCGACCGGTGACCGCGATATTGACCAGATCGGTTGCGACGCGATGCTAACATGCCTTCCCAGATTCGAGGGTGAGTTCAAGGCGGTGCTCTCGACCTCCCGCGACAAGGTCTCACGGAGGCGCATGAACGCAGACATCAGCCAACGTCTGACGGCATGCGTCGAGGAGCATCATGACAGGCTGGTGGAGGCACTTGCTGACCGGCGAGCGGGCGGGCGCTCGTGATCGGCGGGAGTTCTAGCGGGTGGTGCCCTACGGCCATTCCGGCCTTCCCGTAAACGAAGGTCGGGTGAGATTCCGGGCCACCGACCGTCCGGGCCGCGCGCTTCCAGGACGAATTTCCCGAAATCTGTTCCCGATTGCCTTTTCCCGAAATGCGCCATCGGACATGGAGTTTCGGGAAAGGGCGGGTCGTCTGAAAACCGGCGTGA
>NZ_JAXCMJ010000069.1:0-11931 GCF_038084995.1 Sphingomonas sp. 2378 | reverse complement strand
TCCCCCGACGCAGCAAAGACCGCCCCGCCGCCCCGCCCGCGCAAGGAGCCGGGATTCCTGTCGGTGTCGGCGACGACCAACTATCGGCTGGAGGACCGGCTGACCCTGCGCAGCGGCGGGCCGGTGCTCGACCTGCTGGACGGGGCGACGCTGAACGGCACCGGGGGCCGCCCGCGCTGGGATGTCGAGCTGAACGGCTATGTCAACTATGGCCTGTTCAATCTCGGCCTTTATGGCCGCGTCCAGGGCCCGACCCGTATCCGCAGCGACATCGCCGCGTCCGACCTGCGCTTTTCCGGCCGGACCTGGCTGGTCCTGTACAGCTTCCTCAAGGTCGACAAGATCCTCGACCGGCCCTGGACCAAGGGGCTGAACGTCAATGTCACGGTCGAGAACCTGCTGAACGACCGGATCAACGTCACCGACCGCAACGGCGATACGCCCAACCGCTTCCAGCCCGCCTATCTCGACCCCATCGGCCGCTCGGTCCGGGTCGGCGTGCGCAAGCTGTTCTGAAGCGCGATCCGGGCCGAGCCCCTCCCCTTCAGGGGAGGGGTTGGGGTGGGGCCTCTCCAACCGGCGTCGCGTTTGGGGAAGCGCCCCACCCCCGGCCCCTCCCCTCAAGGGGAGGGGAGCGTCGACGACCCTACAGCCCTAGCGCCTCGACGATCTTCCCCCAGCCGACATATTTGAAATTCTGCGTGTCGGGCGCGTTGTCGCCGTCCTGGGCGACGAACAGGCCCTTGGGATAATCCGGCCCGAAATCGCCCAGCGCCAGTTCGATCCCGTCGGTGTCGCTGGTTCCGTCGATCGCACCCCCGCCGATCCGGAAGCGCCCGGCATAGGTCACGCCCGGCAGGCGATAGAGGCTATAGCCATTGTCGCCCTGGCTGGAGACGACCAGATAGCCGCCCTTGGCTCCCCTGGGGGCCAGCGCCAGCCCCTCGGCATCGGCGACCAGCGTGCGGCCGTCTACCCGCGCGATCGGCGTGCCGGTGGTCGGCGCGGCGGGGTCGGCGGCAAAGCGCCACAGCCCGACATCCTCCTCCGCCACGTACAGCAGCCCGGTGCGATCATCGACCACGCAGCCCTCGGCCTGGGTGGCGAGCTTCATGCTGCGCAACCGTTCGACGCGCGGGGTGGCGGCGGACAGGTCGATGCGGACCTGATCGATCCGCCCGTCCTTGAGTACGACGAAGCCGAACAGCGCCTTGTCCTTCGCGCGGGTCCACAGGCACATGCCGTACGCCTCGCCCGCCCCCACCGGATAGCGGCCCATCGGCACCAGTCGGCGCGCGGCGGTGTCGAGCGTGAACAGCGCGACATGCGCGTTCGCCTTGTCCGCCCGGTCGCTGGCCGCCACGATCACCCGGCCCCCCGCCATCTCGCGCAGATCGACATTGTTGAGCCGCGCGGCCGGCGTGAAGGACAGGCGCTTGCCCTTCAGGTCATAGACATGGATGCCCGCCTGCTTGTCGGTGCCGATGACCAGGCTGGCGGCCGGGTTGGCGGCGTTGCGCCAGATGGCGGGATCGTCCGCCGCATCCGATGTGCTGTCGACCGGATCGGTCTCGGCGCTGGCGGCGACATTGGGCGCGGTGATCGGCGTCGCGGCGGGCACGCTGGCGCACCCGGCGAGCAGCAGCGTCAGGAACGCGGCCCTCACAGCTTCACCCGCACACCGGCGAAGACGGTATAGCCGAACTTCTCATATTCGTACGTCCGATACCGTTCGCCGAAATAGCGCACGCCCGGCGTGTTGGTCAGGTTCTTGCCCTCGGCGAACAGGTTGATGCCCTTGGCAAGCTGCACGCTGCCCGTCACGTCGAGTTGGCCGCGACCTTCCCAATACAGGTCCAGCGCGGGGTTGTCGGCGTTGATCTCGTCCAGATAATCCGACCGCTTGGTATAGGCGACGCGGACATTCACCGGCCCGCGCTCGTAGAAGAGGCTGGCGTTCCACATATGCGTCGACTGGCCCGGCAGCGCGAAGCGGCTGCGCCCGGCATAGGCGGTGTCGAACGTCGCATGGCCCTTGGTATAGGTGTAATTGGCGAACACCCCGAACCCGCTCAGCACGCCGGGCAGGAAGCTCAACTGCTGCTGCCAGTTGACCTCGACGCCGTATAGCTCGCCCCGGCGCGCATTGACCGGGCGGCTGAGGATCGCGCCGCCCACGCCGTTGTAAACGCCCGTGCTGGTCAGCGTATAGCGGTAGTCCGACAGATCCTTGTAGAAGCCGTTGACCGAAATCACGCCCAGCGGCCGGATGTAATATTCCAGACCCGCATCGGCGTTGTTGGACAGGGTCGGCTTCAGGTCGGGATTGCCGAACTCGACCCGCACCGTATTGCCCTCGCTCGTCTCCAGCACGCGCGGGGCGATCTGCGGGAAGTTGGGGCGGTTGATCGCGCGGCTCAGCGCGGCGCGCAGGATCAGGTTGGGCGTGAAGGCCTGGCGCAACGTCAGATTGGGGAAGAAATCGGCATAGCTGTTATGCCCACGCGCATTGGTGACCGCGCCGGTGCGCGAGACGCTGGGCGCGCTGCTCTCGAAATCGGTCGTCTCGACGCGAAGCCCCGCGATCAGGGTGGTGCCGTCCTTCACATATTTCGCCATGCCGAACAGGCCGAGGATCTTCTCCTCCGCGACATAATCGGCGGTCAGCGACTGCGGCAGGCGGCGTTCCGAGGCGGCCTTGGTCGCGTCGAAATAGGCGTCCGCCAGCCCGGTGTCGAACCGCTGGCCCAGGTCATAGCCGAAATTGCGCGAGTCCTGATCCGACAACAGCCCCGTCAGGCTCTGGCTCGGGGCGGCGCTGGCGCGGCGGTCGCGGAACCGCTCTTCATCGGCGTTGATATGCCGCGCGCGATATTTGCCGCCGGTCGAGAAGGTCACCGTCTTGCCCACCGGCAGGTCGGAGCGGACCGCCAGCGTCAGTTCGTCATTCTTCGTCGTATTCGACCGATAGGCGTTCTCGCGAAAGGCGAAGGTTCCGGTCTGGAGATGCTCCTTCGAGGTGAACAGCGAATAGCCGGGCAGGTCGGCATCGGCGAAATCATAGGACAGCGTCGGGCGCAGGCTGGAGCGGAACAGCAATTCGTCGCGACGCGGATAGGTCTGCGAGCTTTCGCTATAGGCGACATCCGCGCGGATCGTCCCCTCGCCCAGCCGCTGTTCGATGCCCGCCGTCGCCGACCAGATTTCGTTCACCTGTTTGCGGTGGCGGACCTGCTTCTCGATGCGGGTATTGCGCCAGGTCGCGGCGCGGTCGGTCGATCCGGCCTGGAGCGTGCCCTCGCTCCAGAGGATACCAATGCGATCGCGAAACTCGTCATCCTCGAACCGGGCATAGGTGCCGCGCACCCAGGCATGGGTCAGGTCGGACGGACGCCACTCGAACGCGCCGGTGCCCGCGATACGCTGGCGCTTGGTGTCGTAATCCTTGAACAAGGTTTCGGTGACGCGCAGCCCCGCCGGGGTCTGGCTCCACGTATTCTCGACATTGTCGGGGCGGCGATGGGTCATCGAATAGCTGCCCGAGAGCAGCAGGCCGAACTGGCGATCCGGGCCGAAGGTATCGCTGACCGCGGCCGATCCGCGATAGTCATGGCCCTTGCCGAACTGGTTGTAGCTCATGCCGCCCATGCCGGTCAGCGCGAAGCCCTTGCGGTCGAAGGGCGAGCGGGTGGTGATGTTGACCGCGCCCGCGATCGAGTCCGCATCCTGATAGGGGAGCAGCGACTTGGTCACCTCCAGATTGGCGACGATGTCCGACGGCAGCGTGTCGAGATCGACGGCGCGCGTCGTCGGGTCGACCGAGGGAATCTGGATGCCGTCGACCGACACGGCGGACCACTCGCTGGGCGCGCCGCGCACATTGATATAGCGCCCCTCGCCCTGGTCGCGCTCGATGCCGACGCCGGGGGCGCGTTGCAGCGCCTCGGCGATATTGGGATCGGGAAAGCGGCCGATGGCGTCGGCCGAGATGATGGTGACGGTGTTGTCCGCCGTCCGCTGCTGGTTGAGCGCGCGCGCGGTGTTGTCGAGCAGCGAGGCGCCGGTGACGACGATATCGCCGGGCTCGCCGCTGGCGGCGGGCAGGGTCAGCGAGACGGGACGCCCGCGATCGGCCGCCGCGACGACATGGGTGATGCCTGCGCGCCCCAGATAGTCGATCAGCAGGGTGACGTCGCCCGCTTCCTCGGGCGTGACGATGCTGAATTCGCCCTGGAGGTTGGTGGTCGCCTGAACCCCCGTCCCCTCGACCACGACCCGCGCGCCGGGCAAGGCAACGCCGGTCGCGTCATAGATGCGCCCAGACAGGATCGGCCCGGAGGCGGGCACGCCCGCCGGTGCGGCATCGCTGGCAAGGGCGAATGCCGGGCTGGCGGCAAGCCCCAATGCGATGAGCGAGGCCCCCGCGAAACCGCGGATGCCGGAACGAATGGCGTGCATGATGCTCCCCCTGGGTGCTGGTCGTGCCGACACCCTCCCCGGCATCGGTCCTTCCGGCACCCGTTGGCGGGGCAATGTTACGCGGCGATGTGATCGGGATGACGATGATATGACGGCCGCGTCATGGTCGCCGGTCCGGTGGTGTCCCGGGAATCGGGAGCTGGGCGACGTTCAGATATGCCCTTCTTTCCCCTCGCCCCTCATAGAGGGGAGAGGGTTGCGCAGACTTGGTCTTTGCGTGAGCAAAGGCTTAGTCGGAGCTGGGTGAGGGGTGTGCGCTCGTAGAGCGCGCGAGCCTGTGGCTCGCTCGACCCCTCACCCAAGCTGCGCTAGCCAGCAAGCTGGCCTGTCGAGCGATTCCAGACACATGGGGATCATTCGGCATTTTGACTGTCGCCCCGGACAGGATAGCATGGCCCCATGCGCATTCTCGTCACGGGTGGGGCCGGTTTCATCGGGTCGGCATTGGTCCGCCATCTGATCTGCCATACGGATCATGAGGTGCTCAACCTCGATGCGCTCACCTATGCGGGGACGCTGACCGCCGTGGAGCCGGTGGCCGACGATCCGCGCTATCGCTTCGTTCGGGCGGATGTGCGCGACGGGGCGGCGGTCGCGCGGGCGATCCAGGGCTTTCGCCCCCATGTCGTCACCCATCTCGCCGCGGAAAGCCATGTCGATCGCTCGCTCGACGGCCCCGCCGCGTTCGTCGAGACCAATGTCGTCGGCACCTTCACGATGCTGAATGCCGCGCTCGCCTATTGGCAGGGACTGTCACCGGCGGAGCGCGCGTCGTTCCGCTTCCACCATATCTCGACCGACGAGGTGTTCGGATCGCTGGAGGAGACGGGCCGGTTCACCGAAGCCACGCCCTACGACCCACGCTCCCCCTATTCGGCGAGCAAGGCGGCCTCCGATCACTTCGTCAGCGCCTGGGGGCACAGCTATGGCCTGCCGGTGATCGTCACCAATTGCTCGAACAATTACGGCCCCTATCATTTCCCCGAGAAGATGATCCCGCTGATGATCGTCAAGGCGCTCGGCGGAGAGACGCTGCCCGTCTATGGGCGCGGCGAGAATGTGCGCGACTGGCTCTATGTCGAGGATCATGTCCGCGCGCTCCAGGCGGTGTTCGAGCGGGGCGCGGTCGGGCGTCGCTACAATGTCGGCGGCAATGCCGAGCGGCGGAATATCGACGTGGTCCATACGCTGTGCGCGCTGCTCGACCGGCTGCATCCGCGAAGCGACGGGCGTTCCTATGCCGAACAGATCGGCTTCGTCGCCGACCGGCCCGGCCACGACCTGCGCTATGCGATCGATGCGACGCGCATCCGCGAGGAACTGGGCTGGACCCCGCAGGAGAGCTTCGAGAGCGGGCTGGAGAAGACGGTGCGCTGGTATCTGGCGCATCGGGACTGGTGGCAGCCGCTGCTGAGCGAACGGGGGGCCGATCGGCGACGCGGGCTATCCCCATCGCCTAACCCGATTTTCAGCCTTTCCCGATAGGGTTGCGCCATGAAAGGCATCATCCTGGCGGGCGGCACCGGCACGCGGCTTCATCCGGCGACCCTGGTCGTCAACAAGCAGCTTCTGCCCGTCTATGACAAGCCGATGATCTATTATCCGCTGTCGGCGCTGATGCTGGCGGGTATCCGCGACATATTGATCATCTCCAGCCCCGAATGCCTGCCGCATTACCGTACCCTGTTCGGGGACGGGAGCGCGCTGGGCCTGGCCATCGCCTATGCCGAGCAACCCCGCCCCGAAGGGCTGCCCCAAGCCTTCACCATCGCGCGCGACTGGCTGGGCGGAGAGGCGGCCATGCTGGTGCTGGGCGACAATATCTTCTTCGGCAACGGACTGGGCCCGATGCTGCGCCGCGCGGTCGCGCGGGTGCGGGCCGAGGGCGGGGCGACGGTCTTCTCCTACCGTGTCGAGGATCCGGAGCGCTACGGCGTCATCGCGTTCGACGAAGCGGGGCGTGCGGTGTCGATCGAGGAAAAGCCCGAGCGGCCACGCTCGCGCTTCGCGATGACCGGGCTCTATCTGTTCGACGCCGGGGTGTGCGACCATGCCGCCGCGCTGACCCCCTCGGCGCGCGGCGAGCTGGAAATCACCGATCTGGCCCGCTGTTATCTGGGGGCGGGGACGTTGCAGGTCGAGGCGATGGGGCGCGGCTTCGCCTGGCTCGACACCGGCACCCATGACAGCCTGCTGGAAGCGGGCGAATTCGTCCGCACCATCCAGCGCCGTCAGGGCATCCAGATCGCGTGCCTGGAGGAGATCGCCTATCTCCAGGGCTTCATCCCACGCGATGTCGCCGAAGCGAGGGGGCGGGCGCTCGCCAAAACGGCCTATGGCCGCGCGATCCTGACCGCGATCGAGGATGTGCCGGTCCCCCTGCCCTCCGGCGAGCGGCGCATGGGGGACCGGCGACTGGGCTGACGCCCGGCCCAGGTCACTTTCCGCTGAGATACAGCGCGCGCAGCTTCGCGATCTCCGGCGCGCCCAGGCCCAGCTCGTCCTTCAGATAGCCCATCGTCCCGCCCGGATGCCGGTCGGTCACGGCGAACACCGCCTCGATATAGCGGCGGTCGACCCCGGCGAAGGTCCGCGCCGCCTCGGGCGACAGCTTGGCCCAGAAGCCGGTCGGATGCGCGGGCGGCGGGGCCATGTGCTGGTTGGAGAGGAGGTAATCCTCGATGACGGTCGCCCTCGGCACGCCCAGCGCCGACAGGAGCAGCGCGGCCGCCACGCCGGTCCGGTCCTTGCCCGCCGTGCAGTGGAAGGCGAGCGGCGCGTTCCCGGCCAGCAGTTCGGCGAACATGCGGCGGTACTGCCCCCGAAACTGGTCGAGCAGCTTGGGATAGGTCGCCGTCATCGCCGCCACCACCTGTTCATGCGTCCAGGTCGATGGATCGCCGGGCAGCATCATGCCGCTCATGTCGAGCGCATAATCGTCGCTCAACACTTTGGGCTTTTGCCCGGCGGGCCAGTTGGTCGGCTCGCCCGTGCGTTCGCGGGTGTCGCGGAAATCGCAGACGGTGCGGATGCCCAGTTTCTGGAGATAGGCATAATCCGCCGGGGTCAGGTCGTGCATCTGGCCCGAGCGATAGAGAAGCCCCCATTTGACCGTCCGCCCGTCCATGGTGCGATAGCCGCCCAGGTCGCGGAAATTGCGCCCGCCCTGAAGCGGCAGCACCCGCTGGTGCGCCGGGGCCGCGACGGGCACGGAGGCCGAAGCCCCCGCCCCCACCGGAACCGCGACCAGCAGCGCCAGAGTGAGAAGGCCGCGCATCAGAACTTCACCGTGGCTTCGAGGCCATAGGTGCGCGGTTCGTTGAAGAAGCCCGACACACCGGTCAGCGTGTTCAGCCCCTTGTAGAACATATGCTGTTCGTTCAGCAGGTTGCGCGCCCAGGCCGCCACGCTGAGCGTCGCGCCGGTGCCGTTCAGCGCGATATCGGTGATGCCGAGCCGGCCGTTGACGACGAAGCCCGGATCGCCCTTGGGCTGGCTCACCCCCGGCGCGGGGTCGTTGTAATTGGCGTAGAAGCCGCTGTCGTAATTGCCGTCGAGATGCGCGACCAGGGTATAATCACCCATCGGCCGGTCATAGTCGATCGATCCGCTGGCGGCGTGCGCCGGGGTATAGACCGGATAGATCTTGATCGGCGTCGTCACCACCACGCCGCTCGCCCCTTGCGGGAAGGGGTTCACCGTCGCCGGGATGGTCAGGTCGTTATAGGAGTAGCTGGCCCCCAGCGTCAGCCCGGTCATCGGCGCGAAGGTCAGCTCCGCCTCGAACCCCTTGGCGCGGCCGGTGCCGGGCGCATTGGCGGTTTCGATGGTCGTCCGGTTGGTCTGGAGCAGATTGCCCTGCGCATCGACCTGGAGGTAATTGGCCTGGAAGTCGATCTGGATCGACTTGTACGCGCCGGTATAGGCGGACAGGTTCAGGCGGGCGCGGTGGTCGAGAAACTCGGTCTTCGCCCCGATCTCGAACATCGACAGGGTTTCCGGGTTGAACGGCGCATAGCGCAGCGAGCGCGAATTGGCGCCGCCCGACTTATACCCCTCCGACCATTTGCCATAGACATGCACGTCGCCCGTCACGTCATAGGCCAGCGTCAGCAGCGGATCGACCCGCGACCAGGCGGCATTCAGGCGACGCGGCCCCGTCACCCCGTCGACATTGGGGGTGGCGCCGTTCACGATGAACAGCTCGCCATGCTTCATGTCGCGGGTATAGCGCGCGCCCCCGGTCAGGTGCAGGCGGTCGTCCAGGATCGCCGGGGTCCAGGTCGCCTGGCCGAAGGCGCCGATGCTGCGCGTCGTGATCCGGCTGGCGCGGTCGAAGGGGACGGTCGCGATATTATAGGTGGCGACGGTCGCGGCGGTGCCGTCCGCATTCCACACCATGGTGTTGAACGCCTGGGCATTGTCCTCGCTATGCTCGCGATACGCCATTGCGCCCGCGACATATTTCAGGCGCGGGGTGTCGCCGATCAACTGGATTTCCTGGCTGAACTGATTCTGGGTAAAGCCCGCCAGGCTGTAGCGGCTGAACGCGCCGTTGGGCTTGTAGGTGGTGCTGTTCTGGCCGCCATTGTCATATTGGCTCTGGTCCAGCTCGCGGTACGCGGTGATCGACTTCAACTGCAACCCCGGCGCCAGGTCGAGGCCGAGCGTCAGGCGGTGGCCATGCGTCTTGCCGATGCTGTCCTGCTGCGGCACCCCGACGCTGGCGGTGCGCACCCGGTCGGGCTGGAGCGGCAGAGCCGGCGCGCGGGTCAGTGTGCCCGCCGTGATCGTCTGGAGATAGAGCGGGGTCGAGGCGTCGTAGGAGGTGTCGAACGCATAATCCGCGCTGACCCCGTCCTGCGGCTTCCACAGCACTTCCACATGGCCGCCATGCCGGTCGAAGCCATTGAAGTCCGACTGGCCGGGCAGCGGATTGTCGACCAGGCCGCCCCGCTTGGTGACGATGCCGTCCAGCTTCACGCTGAAATTCTGCCATTCGGGCAGGTTGAGATGCGCCTCGATCTTGTGCGCGCCGAAATTGCCGATGCCCGCCGTCGCCGACAGGCCGAACTCGCCGGTGGGCTTCTTCGTCACGATGCTGACCGCGCCGCCCTCGGTATTGCGGCCGAACAACGTCCCCTGCGGCCCTTTGAGCACCTCGATGCTCTCGATATCGTAGAGCGCGGTGCCCAGCCCCTGCGCGCGGCCCAGATAGACGCCGTCGATATAGACGCCGACGCCCTGGTCGCGCGCGGGCTGGTTGCTGTCGGCCAGCACGCCGATGCCGCGAATGTTCATGATCAGCGCCGAGTTGCGCGAATAGAAGGGCGCGACGCGAAGCGACGGGATCGCGCCGTCCTGAAGGTCGACCAGCGACTGGACATGCCGGTTCTTCAGGTCCTCGGCGGACAGGACCGAGATGGCGATCGGCGTCTTTTGCAGGCTTTCGGGCCGCTTCTGCGCGGTGACGATGACCTCGGCCAACGTGCCGTCATCGGTCGTCTTCTGCTCATCGGGCGCGGTCGTTTTCGCCGGTTCGGGATCGGCGGCCAGGGCAGGCGTGGCGATCAGAAGAGCCAGGACGCTGGACGCAAAGAACCGCCCCGCGAAACGCGGGTTGAACGAAGTCATGATAGGAATTCCCCCCAAAGGATTATGCCGCGATCCCTTGGTGCCGGATCATTGCGGGCTGATGACATTTTGGAGGAATGGCGATGATATTATGATGAAATCTCGTTCATCATGGTCGGCGGTTGTCGTTTCCACTGCCGCGCCGGATTATTCCGATCGCGATACTCAATGCCAGAGAATCAGCGGAGTGCCGCCTTCACGTCGTGACTACGGACATCGTCCGGAAAATGCGGCGAGCCTGCGCACCCCCGGGCCATGATGCACCCGGTTCCTCACCCGTTCCCGATCGCCCGCGCCGCCAGCCCGCGCACATCGACCCGCGCCTTCAACCGAGCGCAAAGAAGCGCGGTGCCGCTGATCTTGCGCTGGACGAACAGGGTTTCGACATGGGGCACGTGCCAGGTGTCGCGGTCGGCGATCAGGTTGCGGGCCTCTTCGCGCACCACCGGCACGAAGGCGCGGTCGCCGAAGTCGAAGGGCCCTGCCCGCGCCATCGTGTCGTCGATCGCGGCGATGATCCGGTCCACCGCCGGGCGGTGCGCGGCGACCGCCGCTTCGCCCAGAAAGCCCGTCTCCACCGCGATCTCGCGGATCCGGTCGCGGTCGTGCGCCAGCCCCGCCTCGATCAACCGGCGATAGGAGGCGACCGTCTCCGCCGGCACGTCGCGGGTCGCGCCGAAGTCGAGCAGGACCAGCCGCCCCGTATCCGCCTGCCACCGGTAATTGGCGAAGTTCGGATCGGTCTGCATCATGCCGAAGTCGAACAACTCGCGCAGCACCAATTGGATCAGCGCGGTCATCGCGGTGTCGCGGGCGGGCTGGTCCGCCTCCGCCAGCGTCTCGATCGGCTGGCCGGGGATATAGTCCATCGCCAGCACCAGCGGCGTGGTCAGCACCGGCTCGGGGCGGGGCACGACATAGCGCGGATCACCGGCCAGCCGCTCGCCATAGGCGCGCATCCGGTCCGCCTCGCGGAGATAGTCGGCTTCTTCTGCCAATTGGCGCTTGGCCTCTTCGAGCAGCGGCTTGAGGTCGAGCGCGGGCGGCAGCAGGTTGGAGACGCGCAGCAGCGTCGCGACATTGTCGACGTCCGAGCCGATGCTGTCCCGCACGCCGGGATATTGCACCTTGATCGCCAGCACCCGCCCGTCGGGCCGCGTCGCGCGGTGGACCTGCCCGATCGAGGCGGCGGCCATCGGCGCGGCCTCGAAATGGCGGAAGCGGCGTCGCCAGTCGGCCCCCCACTCCGTGCGCAGCACCTTGTCGAGTTGCGCGGGCGGCATCCGATAGGCCTGGTCGCGCAGCCGGGCGAGGATGGTCTGGAGTTCGGGCGGCAACAGGTCGCCCGCATCCATCGAGATCATCTGCCCCAGCTTCATCGCCGCGCCGCGCAGGTGCGACAGCCGGTCGGCGACGCGCGCGGCATTGCCGGGGGTGAGGATCAGGTCGCCCAG
Organism: Sphingomonas sp. 2378; assembly: GCF_038084995.1. Lineage (NCBI taxonomy): Bacteria > Pseudomonadati > Pseudomonadota > Alphaproteobacteria > Sphingomonadales > Sphingomonadaceae > Sphingomonas > Sphingomonas sp. 2378. The sequence continues at coordinate 364 of NZ_JAXCMJ010000069.1, read as the reverse complement.
GCGCGGCCGCTCGCCGCTGGCCAGCCTGCGCGCGCCCTCCGCCAGCATCCCGCCCGCGACCCCGCCCGCGAGCCGCCCGAACGCGCCCGCCCGCGCGATGCGGCCGCTGGGGACCGCCCGGTGGGTGGCGTTGTGGGTGGGCTTGTCGTCGTTATCGGGCATGACCGGGATAGCGGCGGGCGTGCCGCTTGGTTCCGTCGGCCCCGCGAGACCGGACGGGGTACGTCGCCGGGGGCGATCGCCATTCCTCCCATTCCTCCCCTTGCAGGATTCCTCTGCGAAACGTCTGGCAATGAGGATGGTTGAGTGATTCACTGTGCGGGCAGGAGGGCATGGTGATGGTCGAGCAGCGATTGCTGGTGGA
>NZ_JAXCMJ010000068.1:0-12646 GCF_038084995.1 Sphingomonas sp. 2378 | reverse complement strand
TCCCCTCCCCCAACCCCTCCCGCCTGCGGGAGGGGAGCTATCGAAGGGCCAGCTCCCGCCAAGCGCACTCCCCCCTCCCGCAAGCGGGAGGGGGTCGGGGGGAGGGCACGCCTCACAGGACGACGTCCGTGGCACTCCCCTCCCCCAACCCCTCCCCCCTGCGGGAGGGGAGCTTTCGGAAGCGTTCCTTACAGCTTCACCAGCATCTTGCCCTTGTTACCGCCCGAGAACAGCGCCAGGAACGCCTCCGGCATCCGGTCCAGCCCCTCGAAGACCGTCTCCTCCCGCTGCAATTTCCCCTCGCCCAGCATCGCGGCCATGTCGCGATAGAAGCCCTGGTGATCCTTGAAGTCGGAGACGATGAACCCCTGGATCCGCACGCGATTGCCGATCAGGCGGGCGAGATACTTCAGGCTGGTCGGCTTGGCGTCGTTATAGACATCGATCATCCCGCAAATGGCGAAGCGCGCACCCGGCCGCGCATGGGCCAGCGCGGCGTCGAGATGGTCGCCGCCGACATTGTCGAAATAGACGTCGATCCCCTCCGGGGCCGCTTCGCCCAGCGCCTCGACCACCGGCTTGCCCGCCTTGTAATCGATGACTTTATCGGCCCCCAGTGACCGGACCCACTCGCCCTTGTCCGCGCCGCCCGCCGACCCGATGACCGTCATCCCCTTGGCCTTGGCGATCTGGACCACCGTCGATCCAACCGCGCCCGCGGCCGCCGACACGAACACCGTGTCGCCCGGCTTGGCCTCGGCAATGCGGACCAGGCCGTAATAGGCGGTCATGCCCGGCATGCCGAACTGGCCCAGAAAGGCCTGCGGATCGACCGACAGATCGGGCAGCGGCTGGACCTGCGACGCCGGGATCACCGCCTCGTCGCGCCAGCCCGCCATATGGCTGACCAGCGTGCCGACCGCGAGGCCGTCCGCGCGGCTTTCCACCACCTCGCCGATCGCGCCGCCCTGCATCGGCTCGCCCAGCTGGAAGGGCGGGACATAGCTTTTCACGTCGTTCATCCGCCCGCGCATATAGGGGTCGACCGACAACCAGCGGTTCGCCACCCGCACCTGCCCCTCGGCGAGTTCGGGCAGCGCCTGCTCGATCAACGCGAAATCCTGTGGCTTCGGCATCCCCTGCGGGCGGTTTGCCAGCGTCCAAGCTTTCATGCTCATATCCTTTTCATCGTCTGCGGCGGACATGGGAGAGGGCCCGGGTGAAGTCCACCCGAGCCCTCCAAGAAAAGTCACCGGTTAGTGACGTTTTTTCTATCAGTAACCCCGGTTGGTATCCGAGGTGCTGCCCGTGGTCGTGCCGCTCGTGCTGGTCGACGCCGTCGAACCGCCGGTGGTCGAGGTCGTCCCCGTAGCGCTCTGGCCGGTGGTGCCGGTCGTGCCCTGGCCGGTCTGGCCGTAGGTGCTCGACTGACCATAGGCGTTCGACTGGCCGTAGCGGTTCGATCCGGTTTCGCTGGTGCGATCGCCGAACATGGCGCGGGCGTTTTCCTCTTCGCGCCAGTGACTCTTGGCCTCTTCGGCGGTCTTGGTCAGCGTGACCTTGTCCTCGACCGACTTGAGCCAGCGCGAAGGGATCGAATGGTGCTGGCCGTCCGCATCGCGGTCGTTCTTGGTCAGCAGGATGCGATCGCCGCGCACCTTGTCGACCGTGCCGACATGCGCGCCGTCCGAACCCAGCACTTCCTGATGCTCGGTCACCTTGGACAACAGGCCGCGCTGCCCCTCGCGCTCGGTGCGCCAGCTGCTGAACTCGTTCTCGAACTTGGTGCGGTTCTCGCTGCGATATTCGTCATAATCGCGATCGAGCGCCGCGATCTGGCCCGAGCGCCAGCTATTATAGTCGTGGTCCTGCGCGGCATAGTAACGCTCGTCGAAGCGGGCATCGGCCTCGCGGCGGCGCTCCGCCTCCTCGTCGCCGAACCACGAACGGACCTCGTCCCCCGCGCGGGCGAAGAAGCCGCGATCGTCATAGTCATAGCCCTGCGGCTGGCGACCATAGTCGCGGCCCGACTGCTGGCGGCCCTGATCGCCGCGACCCTGGCGGTCGTCACGGCCATAGCGATCGCCGGTATAGCCATAGCCGCGCGAGGAATCGCCGTAACCCCGCGTCGTGTCGCTATAGCCCGAGGGTCGATAGCCTTCACGGCCATAGTCGCGCTGGCCGCCACGATAGCTGTCGCGACCATAGGAGCCGTAATCGCCCGAGCCCGAACGCCCTTCGCCATAGCGGCCTTCGTTCTGGCGACCGCCGAAATCCTGGCGCGAACCGCGATAGCTGTCGTCCCGGTCATAGCCCTGGCGGCCATAGCCCTGATGGCCATAGTCGCGTGCGCCGTAACCGCGACGGCTGTCGTTGCGGCTGTCATCACGATCGTCGTCGAACGCGCCCGCCGCTTCGTAATCGCGCGCGCTGGAATAGGTGTAGTCCCGCCCCGAGCCGTAATCCCGGCCATAGTCGAAGTCGCGACCGCCACGATTGGCGTCGCGGGAATAGCGATCGTAAGCCATCCTAAACCCTCCTGAAAATCGGTCCTGCGGGGGCCGACGCCGCTCGTCCGGCGGGCCGTGCCATCCGATGGTTTCAATGAGGAAGATCAAGACATTGTTCCGTGGCCGGGGCGCTCCGCACGACGGAATGCCCGATGCGAAAGGCCGAAAGCGGCGGAAAAATTTTCGCTGCCCGCCGCTTTGGAGTGTTGCGTCGCCCCGGATCACCGGCTAATGGCGTCGCTCCCGACCACGGTCGGGATATGGGGCGGGGCTGTAGCTCAGATGGGAGAGCGCTGCAATCGCACTGCAGAGGTCAGGGGTTCGATTCCCCTCAGCTCCACCACCCCTTTTACCGGACGATATGCCGGTGTTTTTCTCTCCCATCGCTGACGCCGTCCGGCCCTTGCCCGATCCCACATGCGATGCGTTGACGCCGCGATGATCCCCGATCCCATTCCCGCCGCCACCCTGATCCTGATGCGCGAAGGGACGGAGCGCGACGCCCTTCCCGAAATCCTGATGGTCGAACGCGGCGCGGCGCTGGCCTTTCTGGGCGGGGCGATGGTCTTTCCCGGCGGTCGGGTCGATCCCGGCGACCATGGGATGGTGCCCGCCGATGCCGTCGATCCGGACGACCGCGCCGCGCGCATCGCCGCCATTCGCGAGACGATCGAGGAAGTCGGGCTGGCGGTCGGCCTGATGCCGCACCCCGATGAAATCACCGTCGCGGACCTGCGCGCCGACATGGCTCGCGGCCAGTCCTTCGCGGCGGCGCTGGCCGAACGGCGCCTGCGGATCGAGGAGCCCGCGCTGACACCGTTTGCCCGATGGTGTCCCGAACATGTCCCCGTGCGTCGGTTCGATGCGCGCTTCTATCTGGCGGAGATACCGCGCCACGCCTCCACCCCGATCATCGACGGGGGCGAAACCGCCGCCGCGCGGTGGATGACGGCGCAGGCCGCCCTGTCGGCGGCGGACCGGGGGGATATCCATATCATCTTCCCGACCCGTCGGACGCTGGAACGATTGGCCCAGTATCGGGATTTCCCCTCTGCCATGGCCGATGCCCGCGCCTGGCCGGTCCGGCGGATCGTTCCTTTTCAGGCGGAGCGTAACGGCGTGCCATCGATCTGCATCCCCGACGATATGGGCTATCCGATCACCTCGGAGCCCGTCACCGCCGCCAGACGCGGGTGATGCGCGCGCTCCGGCGATGGACGACCGTCATGGTCCTGATCGCCGGATCGGCGATGCTGGCGCTGCTGATCTGGACTCTGGTACGGCAGCGGCCACAGGACGTGCCCTGGGCGCCGCTCGATCTCGGCCAGCCGGTCGGGCTCTTCACCGGGCGCAAGCTGACCGCGCTGACCCGGGACCGGGCGGCGTGCCTGGCGCTGCTCGACAAGGCGGGGATCGCCTATACCGCCTTGCCGCCACGCTCGACGGGCGGACAGTGCGGCTATGACGATGCGGTGCGCTTCGCAACCGGCGGCGCGCGGTCGGTCGGATATCGGCCCGCCTCGCTCGGCGTCTCCTGCCCGGTCGCCGCCTCGCTCGCCTTATGGGAATGGAACAGCGTCCAGCCCGCCGCCCGCGCGCTATTGGGGGCGGAGGTCGTCGCCATCGATCATCTGGGCAGCTATAATTGCCGCCGGATCAACGGTCGCAGTTCCAGCGACTGGAGCGAACATGCGCGCGCCAATGCGGTCGATATCGCGGGGTTTCGCCTGAGCGACGGTCGCCGGATCAGCGTGTTGCGCGACTGGCGCAATCAGGGAAAGACCGGGCAATTCCTGCGCCGGGTCCGCGACGAGGCATGCGATCTGTTCGCGACCACCTTGTCGCCCGACTATAACGCCGCCCATGCCGATCATTTCCATCTCGACCAGGCCTATCGCGGGCCGATGGGCTGGCGCGCCTGTCGCTGACCGGCGCGCGCTTGGGCAATCAATTGGCCAGCGAGGTGCCGTTGGTGTCCACCTTCTCCACCCAATGCGGGAAGAAGGCGGGCTGGCGGCTCGACCAGCCTGCCGCGGTCGCCGCCGCCTCGCTGATCGACTGGAGCAGTTTGCGCCGCAATTCGGGATGCAGATGCGGCAGCGCCGCCGCCGAACAGAAGACCGCCGGCAGCCAGGGCCGCACCTCGGCCCCGATCAGCCGCTCATAGAGGAAGCGGAAGGCCGAAAAGCTGGTCAGCCGCCCCTGCCCCAGGTCGAACGCCGCGATCGTCACGAAGGGGGCCATGAACGGCTCCAGCGATTCCAGGCCGCTGTCGACCGGGATCAGGTGCCGGATTTCGGGCAGGTTGCGGTACAGCCGGGCCTGGGCGCGGATGCTTGCCGCCTCGACCACGTCGCGCGACCAGCGGGCCATCGCATCCTCACGGTCCAGCCCGATGTCGAGCGACCGGCGGATGTAACGCTGGGTCGCCGCCGCGAAGCCCGCAAATTCCTTCATCTCGGCCAATGTCATCGTGCCTTCGGCCGGTCTGTTCCTCGATCCCATATCCTTTACCCCGCCCATCGAGACTGCCCGATCATCATGCGCCGATCTCGTTAACGCAATGCTGAACGGGCCGAAGACAGACGACCATGAAATCCGCCGCGCCGCAACATTGATTGCGACGAACGGTGCTCGGGGCCATCATTTTCCGGATATTGTCCGCAGACGGGACAGAAAGGGTCGTTTGGCGACATCCCGGTTCCGCATCGACCACGCGGCCCGGATGCGTCGCGACGAACCCATCGGGCGAGGCGGCGCGGTTGCGCCTCCCCACCCGGATCGGCGATTATTCCTTGTAACCCGACGACTCTGCCGGGCCGTCGCGGCCGGGCTGGGTGATCGAGGGCGGATCGCTGGCGTCCATCGATTCGTCGAGGCTTTCGTCGAGCTGTGCTTCGACATCCTCGGGGTTCTTCTTCAGGTCGCCGGTGATCTCCGGGTCCTGTCCGGCGTCCTGTTCGGGCGGACGCGGACGGTTGCCCTGCTCGGCCTGTTCGCCGCCCGGCGCCACCGACACGCTGTCCAGCGCGCGGTCGTCGATGCTGTCGTTCATGTCACTTCCCCATCACGAGTGGACAGGATCAACGAGCCAGCCCGCGCAAGCGTTCCTGCCCCGCCTCAGTCGAGACGGCGAACGCTGACCCGTTGATCGCAAAGCTGCGCCTCGCCGAAGACGGTCATGAAGGCGATGTCGGTGGCATCGCGCCCGACGCACACCCGCGCGATCTCGTCGGCACGCGCCATGCCGGTCGCATCGACCAGGTGCCAGCTTCCCTCCAGCCACAATTCGGCAACGGCGTGGAAGTCCGGCGGGTCGACGCCTGGCGCATAGGCCGAGACGCAGCGCGCCGGGATCTCCGCCGCCCGCGCCAGGGCGACCAGCAGATGGGCATAGTCGCGACACACCCCGATGCGCATTCCGAAGGTATCGAGCGCGCTGGTCCCGCCGGTCGAACTGCCCGACCGATAGTCGAGGCGGGTCGACACCCAGTCGATCAGCGCCGTCGCCATCGCACCGCCCGACAGACCGGCAAAACGCCGTCGCACGAACCCCTCCAGCCGGTCGGACTCGCAATAGCGGCTGGGTAGCAGATAGGGGATGAGGTCGCCGGTCAGCGCGCGCGCCGGGGTCGCCTGCATCCCCTCCAGCCGCAGCACGGGGCGGTCGATCGCCACCACCGCCTCGTACCGCGCGACCAGGGCATGGTCCGCGCGCACCCAGCATCGCTGTCCGATCCCGTCCTCGCCCGGCACCGCCGTCACGCCGTGGTCGGACCAGATGGTCAGCGCCTGATGCTCCAGCCGCTGGTCGGCCATCGCCGCCACCTCGACCTGCAACAGGATATCCGCCGGTTCGCGAAGGCCATAGTCCAGCGTCACTTCGATCGACAGGCGCATGGGCCGTGTTCCTTCCACGAAAAAAGGGCCCGGCGGACACTCCGCCGGGCCCCATGTCTAAACCCGTTATCCGACGATTAGTCGCGGCTGGAGCCGAACAGACGCAGGATGAACAGGAACATGTTGATGAAGTCGAGGTACAGGCTGAGCGCCGACATGATGACCACACGGTCCTGCAACGACGTGCCGCGCACCTGATAATACATCTCCTTGGTCCGCTGTGTGTCATAGGCGGTGAGGCCTGCGAACAGCAGCACGCCGACGAAGCTGATGACCAGCGCCATGGTGCCCGACTGGAGGAAGATGTTGATCACGCTGGCGACGATCAGGCCGACCAGACCGACGATCAGGAAGGTGCCGAACGCCGACAGGTCGCGCTTGGTGGTGTAGCCATAGAGGCTCAGCGCCGCGAAGCCCGCCGCGGTGGCGAAGAACGCGCCCGCGATCGACGAACCGCTATAGACCAGGAAAATGGTCGACAGCGACAGGCCCATGACGACCGCGAACGCCCAGAAGAGCATCTGCATCGTCGAGGTCTTCATGCGGTTGACGCCCATGCTCAGGGCGAACACGAAGCCGAGCGGCGCGAACATGATGACATATTTCAGCGGACCGCCGTTCAGGAAGACGTTCGCGGCCATGCTGTCCCGCCCGCCCCATGCGAAGAGCAGCGCGACGATACCCGTCAGCAGCACGCCCGACGTCATGTAATTATAGACGGACAGCATGTACGAACGCAGACCCGCATCATAAGCGGTCGAGCCCGTGGTGGCTGTGGTACCGAACGGCGCGGCGCTCGGCCGTGGATCAGACCAGTTTGCCATGGTGAAACATTGCTCCTTTGCCCGGCCAGATGCCGGTTATGGGAAATATCGCTCCGTTGGTGACTCATTTCAAGCGGGAGAGGTTCCCGTGACGGCAACAGAATGCGATAGACATGTTTTGTCATGCTTCGCCTGTTCGTCGCCCTTCGCCCGCCCCCCGCCATTCGCGACAGGCTGGCCGATGTCATGGACGGCGTTCCCCATGCCCGGTGGCAGGATGACGACCAGCTTCACCTGACCCTGCGCTTCATCGGCGAGGTGGATCGCTCGGTGGCGGAGGATATCGCCGCCGCCCTGGGACAGGTCCACGCCCCCGCGCCGGTCGTCCGGATCGCCGGGGTCGGCGCGTTCGATCACCGCGGGCGGGTCGACACCCTATGGGCCGGGGTCGGCCCGCATGACGCGCTCGCCCATCTGCATCGCAAGGTGGACCAGGCCTGTGTGCGTGTCGGCCTGCCGCCCGAAGCGCGCGCCTATCGCCCGCATATCACGCTGGCCCGCCTGCCCCGATCCGCCGGGACCGCGCCCGAGATCGAGGGGTGGCGCGCCGTCCATGCCGGTCTGTCCAGCGCCCCTTTCGCCATGGAGCATATCCTGCTCTATCAAAGCCACCTCGGCCATGGCGGCGCATCCTATGAACCGTTGATGCGTTGGCCGCTGGATACCGGCGGGTGACAAGCCGGGCCTTCTTCGTTTCGTTCGATCAGGGAGCTTCCGACATGAAATATCTCGCACTCACGACTGCCGCGATCGTCGCGCTGGGCCTGGCGGCCTGCGACCAGACCAGGATGGAAACGGGCTCCCCCGTCCCCGGCGGACCGAGTGCGACCGCGAGCCTGCGTACCGGCACCGGCGTCGAGGCGGGCCGCGCCACCGCGACCGAGGTGGCGGGCGGGCTTCGCATCACGCTGGACGCGATGAACGTTCCGGCGGGGATGCACGGCGTCCATATCCACACAGTCGGTCGCTGCGACGCACCGGACTTCACGACCGCTGGCGGCCACTGGAACCCGACGCAGCGCCAGCATGGCAGCATGAACCCGCAAGGGCCGCATGAGGGCGACATGCCCAACATGACGGTCGGCAGCGACGGGCGCGGGACGCTGGGCGTGGTGCTGCCGGGCGCGACCATGGCGGGGCTGCTCGATGCGGACGGCTCGGCGATCGTAATCCATGCCGCCGCCGACGATCTCAAGACCGACCCCAGCGGCAATAGCGGCGGCCGCATCGCCTGTGGCGTTTTCCAGGCCAATTAAGCCCCTTCGCCCCGCCGCCGATCGGGTGGCGGGGCGCTGATCCCTACCCGGAGCGCCGATGACCAAAGCCCTGCCCACTCGCGCATTTGGCGGCTTCCTGTTCGACATGGACGGAACGATCCTGAGTTCCATCGCTTCGGCCGAACGCGCCTGGACCATCTGGGCGGAGCGGCATGGATTGAACGTGGCCGCGTTCCTCCCAACCATCCACGGCGTCCAGTCGGTCGAGACGATCCGGCGACTGAACCTGCCCGGAGTCGATCCGGTGGCCGAAGCGCATGCGCTGACCGAGGCGGAGATGCTGGACGTGGACGATGTGGCGCCGATCGGCGGCGCGGCCGAATTCCTGGCGGCGCTGCCGGCGGATCGCTGGGCGATCGTGACCTCCGCGCCCAAGCGGCTGGCCGAGGTGCGGCTGAAGGCCGCCGGGTTGCCGCTACCGGGCGTATTCGTGACGGCGGAGGATGCGGAACGGAGCAAGCCCGCGCCGGATGGCTTCCTGCTGGGGGCCGAGCGTCTGGGTGTCGCACCGGAGGATTGCCTGGCGTTCGAAGACGCCCCCGCCGGAATCACGGCGGCCGAAGCGGCGGGAATGACGGTGGTGGTGATCGCCGAGACGCATCGGGATAGGATGGATACGCACCATGCGATGGTGACGGACTATCGTGATTTGTCGGTGGAGTGGGATGGCGCGAGTTTGAGGCTGGAGCACCGGGTTTAGGCTGTGCGGTTCCCCAGCCTCCGTTCAGCCTGAGCGAAGTCGAAGGCCAGGGGATTCCGGGCGAGAGGTCGGGACGTGCACTTCGACTTCGCTCAGTGCGAACGGGATCAGGAAGGGATACCCCCTCCCCTCAAACCGTGAAGCTTTCCCCGCACCCGCACGCGCCCTTGGCGTTCGGATTCTGGAACACGAAACCGGCGGTGAAGTCGTCCTCCACCCAATCCATGGTCGAGCCGATCAGGTACAGGATCGACCCGCCATCGACGAACAGCGTGCCGCCCGGCGTGTCGATCCTCTCGTCGAACGCCTTGGCCTCGGTCACGTAATCCACCGAATAGGCGAGGCCGGAACACCCCCGGCGCGGGGTGGACAGCTTGACCCCGATCGCCCCCTCGGGCGCGCGGGCCATCAGGTCGGCAATCCGCGCCTCGGCGGAGGGCGTCAGGTTCAGCGCGGCGGGACGCGGGCGCAAGGTGGTCGCCATGGTCAGAGCATCCCCAGTTCGAGCTTGGCGTCGTCCGACATCTTCTGCGGATCCCAGGGCGGGTCCCAGACCAGGTTGACGTCCGCCGTCGCGATCCCCGGCACCGCCGAGACGCGCAGTTCGACCTCACCCGGCATCGATTCGGCGACCGGGCAATGCGGGGTGGTCAGCGTCATGGTAACGACCGCATGGCCGCCCTCGGTCACCTCGACCCCGTAGATCAGCCCCAGATCATAGATATTGACCGGGATTTCAGGATCGAAAATATCCTTCAGCGCGTCGATGATGCCATCATACAGCGCCCCGCCCGGCTGCGTCGGATCGTCACTGGCCGGCTTTTGCGACAGGAAGCCCGACAGATAGTCGCGCTGGCGTTCTGCCGGGGACTCGACGACATCCTGCACCCGCGCCTTGGGCGGCTGCGCGACGCTATCCACTTCTTCGATCTTGTAGTCGCTCATCCGAAAATCCTCGTGACCCGCCGGACGCCATCCACCAGCGCCGCGACGTCATCGGGTCCGTTATACACGCCGAAGCTCGCCCGCGCGGTGGCGGGCAGGCCGAGCGCCTCCATCAGCGGCTGCGCGCAATGATGGCCCGCGCGGATCGCCACCCGGCTCTCGTCCAATATGGTGCCGATATCATGGGGATGCACCCCCTCGACCGCGAAACTGACGATTCCCGCCGAGTCCTCAGGGCCCAGCAGCCGCACCGAGTTGATCGCCGACAGACCTTCGCGCGCCTGCGCGACCAAAGCCGCCTCATGCGCATGGATCGCGTCCAGCCCGATGGCCGAAACATAGTCGATCGCGGCATGAAGCCCCAATGCGCCGACGATATGCGGCGTCCCCGCCTCGAACCGGCCGGGCGGGGGGGCGTAGGTCGTCTTCGCGAAGCTGACCCGATCGATCATCGACCCGCCACCCTGATAGGGCGGCATCGCGTCCAGCAATTCGGGCCGCGCCCAGAGCACGCCGATCCCGGTCGGGCCATAAAGCTTGTGGCCGGAGAAGACATAGAAGTCGCAATCCAGCGCCTTCACATCGACCGCGATGCGCGGCACCGCCTGACACCCGTCGAGCAGGATCTTCGCACCCACGCCATGCGCCAGATCGGCCGCGCGCCGTCCGTCGAGGACCGAGCCCAACACGTTCGACACATGGCCCAGCGACACCAGCTTGTGCGCCGGGGTCAGCATCCGCGCCATCGCATCCAGGTCGATGCGGTGATCCGCTGTCAGCGGCAACACGTCGATCGCAACGCCCAGCCGCTCGGCGACCATCTGCCACGGCACGATGTTGGAGTGGTGCTCCAGCATCGACAACAGGATGCGGTCGCCTGCCTGGAGGTTGGTCGCGGCCCAGCATTGCGCGACCAGATTGATCCCCTCGGTCGCCCCGCGCGTGAAAACGATCTCGTTGGCCGAGCCCGCACCGATGAACCGCGCGGTCGCCTCGCGCGCGGCCTCATAGGCCAGCGTCATGTCCGCCGAACGCTGATACACCCCGCGATGCACGGTCGCATAGCTGGTGTCGTAGGCGCGGGTGATCGCGTCGATCACCACTTGCGGCTTCTGCGCGGTCGCGGCCGTGTCGAGATAGGCCCAACCGTCCGGGATGGCCGGAAAATCCGTCACCCGGTCAAGAGGACAAGCCGTCGCCATCACCCATTCCTCCCCATTTCTGATGGGGAGGGGGACCGCCGCGAAACGGTGGTGGAGGGGCACGCCCCTCCGGCCCCTCCACCCCTCGCTTCGCGAGCGGTCCCCCTCCCCGCGCAAAGCGAAGGGAGGATTTGGGTGGTCACGTTCAAAGCGCCGCCTCCAGCCAGGCATCGGCATCCGCCGCGAAGGCTTCGCGCACCACCTCGTTGCCGATGCGGTCGATGGCATCCGCCACGAAGGCGCGGGTCAGCAACGCCTGCGCGCGGGGCTTCGGAATGCCCCGGCTCTGCATGTAGAACAGCGCGCGGGCATCCAGTTCGCCCACCGTCGCACCATGCGCGCACTTCACGTCGTCGGCGAAGATTTCCAGTTCGGGCTTCAAATTCACCGTCGCCGTCCGCTGGAGCAGCAGGCCGCGAAGCGACTGTTCGCCATCGGTCTTCTGCGCATGACGCGCCACTTCGACGCGGGCGGCAAGGCTCGCCTGGCTGCGATCGGCGGCGACCGCACGCCATAGCTGGTGGCTCTGCCCGTTCAGCGCGGCGTGACGCAGGCCCACCGCACATTCCTGCTTCAACTCCCCCTTGGTCAGCAGCGCGCCGCCGAACTCGGCATAGGCCCCGTCGCCGGTCTGGGTGATCCCGCCATCGATCCGCGCGCCCATATTGCCCGCCGCCAGGAAAGTCGCGGTCAGGCTCGCGCCCTCGCCCAGTTCGGCTTCCTCGCGCAGCGACACGAAGCCGTCGTCCTGCAACAGCCGAACGCCACGCATCAACCGCGCCGACGCCGCCAGCGTCACCCGCGTCAGCCGGTTGGTCCAGCCGCGCCCGACATAGGTCTCATAGACCTGCGCCGCCGCATCCTCGGCCAGTATGATCTCGGCGGGCAGGTGATTGGCCGCGCCGCTGGCGACATGGACGATCTGCACGGGCTCCGCGACCGCATCGCGCTCCAGCCGCAGCGACCAGCCACGCCCCAAAGCCTGCCGCCCGAGCGGATGATCGCTGGCGTCGATCTGGGTCAGTTGCACCGGGCCGAGATGGCTGGCGCTTTCATCCAGCACGCCGTCCACGAACAGCAACCGCGCGCCGGGGAGATCGAGGAAACGATCCGCCCCCGCAACCGGGCCAGCCCGCTCACTCTCCGCCGCCCGCCGAAGCGCGTCGAGATCCGCCCAGCGCCAGGCCTCTTCCCGCTTGGAAGGAAGGTCCAACACGTCCACCATCAATTCCTCCCCAAGCCATGCTTGGGGAGGGGGACCATGCGCAGCATGGTGGAGGGGCAAGCC
>NZ_JAXCMJ010000067.1:0-13291 GCF_038084995.1 Sphingomonas sp. 2378 | reverse complement strand
CCACCCCCATTCAGGGCTCAAAATGCGTTCGCCGCGCGAGCATCGCGCACTGGTTTCTGCAACCGCTTGAACCCGTCCGGTGAAACGGGGGCCAGATCAATCCCTCAGCGGCAGAAAGATAGACCTTTCCACCTCTCTCCGTCGCAATCGCAGGACCACCGCAACGCCGAGCTTGCAGGCTCCAACACCAGCCGGAATAGTGTTCCTCCTACAAGGAGGAATGAGATGGGGACACTCGGGATTCTCGCCGCGATCGGTATAATCGGAACGAGCATGGCAACCTCGCCAGCCGGAGCGCAGCGAACGAAGGCAGCGCCCGCGAAACAAGCCAAAGCAGCAACTCCGCAGAAATCGACCGTTGTTAAAATCCATTGCGAATGGGCAGATTTCGAGTTTGCACCTGACAGCAACGTGGCTGACGTGGTGGATCGTGACTTTAAAGATGCCGTGAAAACGACCGTTGCCGAACTGAAGGTTTCGCCGAAGGCATACGTAATATCTTGGGATCGATCCCTATACGAAATGCTCGGACTTCGAACACTCCGGCATCGCTACCTCATCAATCGAGAAACCGGTGAGGCCAAAATTGAGACAACTGATGAGCAGCTAGGTATGCCCACTATTCCCGGTAACCACGATCAAAAATGCACAATAACCAGCTAATTTTTAAGCTGGGTGACAAAAACCCACTCACGGCATCAATGCCTTCCACCCACGAATTATCGAGGTGACTGTGACGGATGCAAATTTTGGAACACCGCGTCCTATCGGTACGGACCTGCCCGACAATCAATTGTTCCTACTGGTCGATCCAGCCGACGCATTCACTGCGGCACATGCCCGCCTCACCAGCGCTAGTGAGGCGGCGATCGCCAAGGCCAACCAGCGTGACAAGCGCATGGTCACCATACCTGCGGGCGTTGCCCTCGTGGTGCTGCTCTACTGCGTCCTTCACGGCTACCTCATCTCAGGCGTCATCCTGGCGGGACTTGTCGGATGGGGTGCGTTCTGGGTGGCGATCATGGTGGGGGCAGCCATCCGCGAACCTGCCAGGTCAGTGGGCCAGCTTGCCGCAGCGGGTGCCGAAGAGGTGAAGCTGGCGCTGTCAGGTGCGAACCGTGGTCGATATCAATGGATTGGCCGCGGCACGGATTTCGTCGGCGTGTTCCCGGATGCGGGACTGGCCTACTATTTCGGCCCGGCGACCCGCTGGCGGCATTTAATCCTAGCCGGCCGACAGACCATTCGTCAGGTTCGGGTCAACGCGACGACGCAAGTCAGTCAGACTTCTACCAGCACCACCCGCCATAGTCGACGCTTCGCTGTCGCACCGACCCGCAACGTCGCGGTGCTCTCCAAAGGCAAATCGACCACGACACACGCGACATTGACATCCACGCACACCAGTCATGTGCTGGAGATACAATATCAGACGGCACCGGGAACGTCTCCGGCATGGCTGTCGGTTAACTTCGCCGAGGACGGACGGTTGGCTGAAGACTGGCGGCTGATGATCTCCCAGATCGCAGGATTGGCATAGCTGTCCGAACCGGTAACATGTCCTCCTGTTGCGCCACACTTGGCGTAGCTCCTGGTCGAACCAGTTTTCGGCATCCTCAAGCGGACCGAGCGTTGAGCGAAACTCGAAACAGGCCGCCCCGCCCCGGTTCAGAACCCAACGATGGAATGCTCTGAAGGAAGGCATCTCGGCAGAGTCAGGCTGCACGCCGTGCGCAGCGGCCCAGTCGTGCGTGAGCTGCCGGATCGCACGCTCTGCCTCCGGTCTTTTCACCGTTCCTGAGATGGCCCCCTAATTGACCTGACAGGGTCTCGCTCTTGGATAAGAGTGAGTCATATGACTGAGCATACGACCAGGCGTTACAACGACGGCGAGGTCCTCCGGGGGTATGACATAGAACGGGCACGAAACTAGGGGTCCGGTGAGAGAAAGGTCGAAATCGTACGCTAAGCCTACCGTCTGCGGTGCATAGACAGCGTGACGGGTTAGGTGACGCGGATCGCCCGCGACCGAGCAACGCCAACGACCGTCACCCAAACCCTCGTTTGCGGAGCGTCCCGTTTCTCCATGTCCAACGGGCAATTTCGGGAAAACTCATTCGGGAACACATTTCGGGAAAGCCGCCTCCTGCGACGCACGGGATTGGCCGAAACTTTCCGCCGTCTCCCTCAACCTTCGTTTGTGGGAAGGGTGGCGGCGCTTAAGGTTCAGGTCAGATGGTATGTTTTCCTCGGGCATGACATAGCCCATCGGGATCATTGGTTAGGATGCCGCGCATGTCCGGTTGCCGGATCGAACACATACTGATTACGCGGAGCGAGGCTGTCGATGCGGATCCATCGTCGGCTTGTTCTTGCATCGGTCTCTTCATCGAAGAAGCAATTGAACGCGGCTACGAAGAGCATGAGCTTCCACTCGATGCAATGCGATTTGCAGCGTTGTTGGACTATCACGGCGAGGTCATGAACGGTGGACACGCGCAGTATTACATGAATAAAGATGAAGACCTGACAAACTTGCAGGCGGCATCAGAAATGCTGAGCCGGATCGGTTTGCCGCAGCACGCCGGGTTGATCGGTCAGTACAGCAAGATCTCCTCAGATAGCGAGGATCGCATTCACGAGATATATGGCGAGGGTTCTTCTGATTATTATCAAAAGGTCGCCGAGATATTTTATGGAATAGATGACAAATTCGTTGAATTAGAAAATAGCGAAGGCACTCTTTTAACACATCTCCACGATTGGGTTTTACAGCAAAGCTGGGTTGTCGTAGCTGATGCTGAAGGTCCGGCTAGCGTTGATTGGATACGGCGCGCGATCCCGGACCCGCCATCGCGCGATGAACGTATGGCTGCGCGCTTCAGACGCCGCCACGCCGAAAACCACGGTTTTAATCTGGCTCTCATCCATAAGGTCTGGCGCCGCTGATCCTCCGGCGGTGTTCTACTTGCCGGCAAGCCTTCCCGTTTGATCCTGACCAACAGATTTTGGGAAGACTGAAACATTCCCGAAACTCGATCCCAATGGGAATGCCTGCGCCGTCTTGCTGGCCTTTCCTTCTGGGAAAGCCACGGGTGTGTCGCTGGTGGTTTTCAATGGTTGAAGGCCAAGATTGTGCCAGAGGAAGTAATCGTCATCGACGTCGGACGCTGTCGTTCGACACGATCCAGCCCGGCGAAAGCTTGAGGCTCCATCCCGCTCCGGCATAGTCGTTGCCATGTGCGCTGCCGGGACCGGCGATCGATGCCGACTTCCAGTCCTGCGCGATCAGTACGCCTTGCTCGACCGTCAGTGTGCCCCAGGCGTCGCGGATGGTGGCTGTCGGATAGACGGTGCCTGATGGCGGCAGCGTGAAGACGTTCTGCGGACTGAACTCGATCTGCATATCGATCAGCGGCAGCCGTATGACCGGTCCATCGATCAGCGCAGCCCGCCAGTGTGCGGCCTGGCGCGCATGGGCCTCTGCCTTCGCCGTTTCTTCCGACCGGATGTCGGCAAAGCCGTAACGATCGCGGACCGCCTCTACCGCCGGCAAGGCACCGTCACCAATGGCATGATGCAGCAATACCCCCAGATCGCTATCCGGTCGCAAGCCGTTCCGCCATCCTGGAGACAGCCGGTCGAGCAACAGACCATAGGCGGGGCCGGACGCATAGGCGAAGCTGCGCACATATCCGTCGCGCCGGTCGTAATCGGTTAGCGTGCCGATCGTCGAAGCCACGGCATCCTTGCCGGCGCCGAGGCGCTTGCCAGTATATTCGGCAATCCCTTCGTTGATCTCCAGCGCGTTCTCCCGCCCGGTCGCCTCGATCGCCAGACTGCGCCGGAGCGCGCGAAACGCCAGCGCATCACGGATCGCCGCGCGTTGCGGCTCGCCTTGCGTTCGCAGTGCCCGGGCCAGCGCTCGCCATTCGAGGCGCAGGAGTAGACGCCCGTCGCGTGTATCGAGATGATCCGGCAGAACTGCCACCGGCGGGGGAAGGCGATCGGGCTGGATGCGGTGGAATGCCTCGTGCATCAGCAAGGTCTCGCGTCGGTCGCGATCGGAGGGCAATGGCAACAGAACCATCGTCCAACGGGTGCCTGCCCAGTCGATCGCGGTGTTCGCCATGCCGATGCCCTGAGGCAGCGTCCCGATAAACAGCGCGCCCGAGGCTCGCAGATCATGGCCGGTAGTATCCCTGTCGGCGTAAACCGCCCGTGTCTCGGGATCGACCAGCATGATCGGCCCGCACAGGCTCCTGCCCCACAAGCGTCCGCCATCGCGATGGCACAGGATGTGATATTCCGTGATGGCGTAGCTGGCGGCCTTGGCTTGCTGTGTGGATAGAGGCTGCGCCGGCGCGGAGGTGGAAAGGAGGCATTCCGCTATCACGCCGATCGTAAGCCACAGACGACGATGATGCTTGATGGGCATTGTGTGCGATCCCTGCCTTGACTGCGAGGAGGGCTTTCTGGCGGGCGAACGTATCGCCTTCATGGCCTCTTTGTATCCCGGACGGCGATCATGACATGAACGCGATACGATCCGTCGATAAGAGAGGGCATGACGAACAGCGTGGCGCGGATCATCGTAGTGGAGGACGACGACAGCGTGCGCGACGCAATCGTCGGCTATCTGTCGCGACATGATTTCGACGTCACGGGCGTCCCCGATGCGCGAGGCTTCGATGCACTGGCGGACGGCCCCCGTGCCGACCTGATCGTTCTCGACGTGATGCTGCCGGGAGAGGACGGGCTGTCGCTTTGCCGCAGATTGCGTGATGCGGCTCCTCCCATCCTGATGCTCAGCGCGCTGGGGGATACGACGGACCGTATCGTCGGGCTGGAGATCGGTGCGGCGGATTATCTGGCCAAACCCTTCGATCCGCGTGAGTTGCTCGCCCGCATCCGAGCGATCCTCCGGCGTGAAGCTGCGCCGGTCACGCCATCCCCTCAATCCTATCACTTCGACGAATGGCTGTTCGAGCCGGATAGCGCACGCCTCACCGCACCGGACGGCGCGCCCGTGTCGCTAACCGCGGGCGAACTGCGGATGCTGCTCGCGTTCGTCCGGCACCCGGCACAAGTTCTCGGTCGCGATCGGCTGCTCGATCTGACCCATGGCGCGGATGACGGTCCCTTCGACCGGGCGGTCGATCTGGCGGTCAGCCGATTGCGACGGCGATTGTCCGACGCGGGTGGGACAAGCCTGATCGAAACCGTGCGTGGGCTCGGCTATCGGTTTCGGGCCTCAGTTACCCGTCGATGAGGTGGTCGCCATCCATCCTGGTCCAAGTGGCGACGCTGGCGCTGACCACGCTGGTGCTCGCGTTCGCCCTAAGCCTGAGCATCGTGTTGCTGACGCCCACCCCTGCGCCGGTGCGGATGACGGTTCGCGATGCAGCAAGGATATTGGGAGGCGAGCGGAATGGCGCCTTCAGTTTGACGATCCGGTCGGCGCCGCCCGCTGCGCCCCGGGTGGTGGAGGTCGAGGCTTCGCTGGCGCGGATGTTGCGAGTCCGGCCTGATCGGGTTCGCGCGCGCTGGCTCGACAGCGATGGTGCCGGCAAGGGCAACGCGACAGGGCAAAGCGTCATTCTGGTCGGTGACAGGACGTTGCTCGTCGACAGCGGTGCCGGCGGGTTTCGGATGCGGTTCGGCGCAAATGTGCGGATTGGCCCGGACGTGGAGATGCCCGCGTTCGAAGCAGCCGTTCGGCAGGACGATGGCCGTTGGCGCACCGTCACTCCGACCGATCGGCAACTTGCGGCGTGGCGACTGCGGCTGTTTGTGGCGTTCGGCCTGGCCCTGATGTTTTCCGCGGTCCCGGTATGGATCGCAGCGCGTCGGCTGTCGATTCCGGTACGCAATCTGGCGGAAAGTGCAGCGCGGAGCGACCTGGTCAGCCAACCGCCGTTTCAAGATGACGGCCCGGCCGAGATCAGAGCGGTCGCCGCAGCGATGAACGCCATGCACCAGCGCCTTGCCGATCAGGCAGAAGAGCGCTTCCAAGCGTTCGCCGCTATAGCGCACGACCTTCGCACGCCCCTGACCGGGCTGCGCATCCGTGCGGAACTGGCACCACCCGGCGAACGCGAGCGCATGATCCATGACCTCGACCAGATGGCGGCGATGATCGGCGAGGTGCTCGGCTTTGCGCAGATCGATCGGCATCGATTGCGTCCCCAGCACACCGATCTTGTCGCCTTTCTCACCGCAATCCGGGATGATCGACGTTCGCTGGACCAGGACGTCGAGCTGGCCGGCCAGCTCAATGATGGCTGGGCCATGGTAGACAAACCTCTCCTGCACCGCGCGCTCGACAACCTCATCGACAATGCCCTGCGCTATGCGGGGAATGCCATCCTGTCGGTCGAGGATCGCGACACGCAGGTGTGCATCCATGTTGATGATTCCGGGCCGGGCATCCCTCTGAACGACGTCGGTGGCATCGTCGCACCATTCAAGAGGCTGGAACCATCGCGAAGCCGCGCGACAGGTGGGGTAGGCCTCGGCCTAGCGATCGCGGATCGTGTCGCCGTCGCGCATGGCGGCAGGCTGATATTGGACAACCGCCAACCGCATGGCCTCCGCGCAACGCTCAGTCTCCCGTCACGCCCTTTCGCTTAGCGTACGCTCGTGAGGACGTTCTGCGATGACCTCAATCATGGGTTTTGAGAAAGCCATCGCATTCTCGATATTCGATCCTCATGGGAACGGCCGGAGCACCTAGCCGGCCGTTCGCAATCGGGAAGGCTCAACACCCGCGTGTCCTACAGCCGAAATAGGTTCAGTCCCTCGATGATTTCCATCTTGGTCTGCTCCGTGACTTGGCGACCCCTCTCCGCACCGGCCCGCAGTATGTCCATGATGGTGTCGGGATCGGCGGCAAGCTCCGACCGCCGGTCACGGATCGGGGCAATGATCGATTGAAGGATGCCAGTGAGACGGCGTTTCAGCACCATGTCGCCCAGACCGCCGCGTCGATAGTCCGCCTTCAACTCGGCAACCGCTTCCGCGTCGGGATCGAATGCATCGAGGTAGGTGAACACCACGTTACCCTCGACCTGCCCCGGATCAGATGCGCGAAGGTGGTTCGGGTCCGTATACATGCGCTGCACCGCCGTCGCGATTTCCGCATCGCTGGCGGATAGCGGTATCGCATTACCCTGCGACTTGCTCATCTTCGCCTTGCCGTCCACCCCGGGCAGCCTGCCCGTCGTCGGGATCAGCGCTTTTGCCTCGGGCAAGAGCGCCCGCCCGATCTGGCGGTTGAGACGGCGGACCAGTTCGTTGGTCTGCTTGATGATCGGTGCCTGGTCCTCCCCGACCGGAACCACCGTGGCCTTGAAGGCCGTAATGTCGGCCGCCTGTGCCGCCGGGTAGCAGAGGAAGCCGGCGGGGATGTCCCGGCCGAAGCCGCGCGCCTGTATCTCATCCTTGATGGTCGGATTGCGTTCGAGCCGCGCGACCGACACGAAGTTGAGGTAGAGAAGCGTCAGCTCGGCCAATGCCGGCAATGCGGATTGCAGGCAGATCGTGGACAGGGACGGGTCGATGCCAACGGCGAGGTAATCGGTCGCGACCTCCATCACGCTGCGGCGAACCTTGCCGGGATGATCGGCATTGTCGGTCAGGGCCTGGGAGTCGGCGAGCAGCACATATTGCTGATGGGTATGTTGCAGCTCCACACGGTTGCGAAGCGAACCGACATAGTGCCCGAGGTGCAGTGCACCGGTCGTGCGGTCGCCGGTTAGGATAACCGGACGGGAGGTAGATCGCATGGGGGCAACTCTCCAAAGGGTTGCCGCTGCTGTCGTCGGGAGTGCTTGTAACCTGGCCGCCGAGAGCAGCGGCCGGGTCAAAAGGGTATGACAGGCCGCGCTTAGATCGCGGGCCACCAGCGTTGCGAGATGATCGTCATCCGGTTTGTCATGCCAGCTTCATAGCGGACCGATGCAGCCAGCGAAAGCAGCCGGATCGTCTCATGCGCATGAGTATCGAGACGCGCACTACGTTCTCCTTTCTCGATCCCAACGGGAATGCTTTGGCCGTTTCGATCACCCCCACATCGGGGGTATGCAGGCTTAGGCTAACGTGGAAGCAACGAGCCGGCCGATGCCCGCGAACGCCCTGTCGAACTGCTTCTCTGTGGGTTTGCCTCCGCGTGTATAGACCGCGATGACGATCGGCGCGTCGGGCGTGGGCCAGGCGACCGCGATGTCACCGGCCATGTCGCGGCCGCTGTGACCGGTCTTGTTGCCGATCCGCCAGCTTTTGGGCAGGCCGCCGCGCAGTCGGGGATTGGTCTGGTTGCCGATCAGCCAGCGCGTCAGCAACGCCTTCGACCGATCGGATAGCACGTCGCCAAGAACCACCTTTTGCAGTGTGGCGGCCATCGCGGCCGGCGTTGTCGAGTCATCCGGCCCACCGGACGGCACGCGGTCGAGCGCGGGTTCGTAGTGATCGATCCGCGTCGCCATGTCGCCGATCGAACGCAGGTACGCGGTCAGTGCAGCCGGACCGCCGGACCTGGCCATCAGCAGGTTGGCGCACACCCCATCGCTGATCTCGACCGCGGCCTTGCACATCGCCTCGACCGTCATGGCGCCTTTCGCGAGGTTCTCCTTCGCGATCGGCCCCCACAGGTCCAGCGTATCCTTCGCCGTGTAGGGAACGAGCGCGTCGAGCCTCTCTTCACCGCGATCGACCCGCGCCAGCACGAAGGCGGCGAGTGACGCCTTGTAGGAACTGCAGGTAATGAACCGCTCGTCGGCGCGCCACGAGAGGGTTTTGCCGGTGCGCACGTTCACGGCATAAACGCCGATCCGCCCTCCGGACGCCCGTTCATACGCTTCGATGGGATCGACAACGGTCGATCGCCCGAAGGCGGGCCAGCACGCAAGCGCGGGAATGCTCAAGGCCAGGGCGCGTCTCGTCAGGTTCATCCTCGGATACCTTCGTTTTCTGATGACGTCGATAGGATAAGGGTGGCAGATTAGCGACGAAGCGGTGCTTGCAGGCGCTTCAGCGCGTCGACAGCATAGGTGTTGGTCGGATCGAGTGCCAGCGACTGGCGGAACAGTTTGACCGCCTGTTTCGGATCGCCCTCAGCGACCGCGATATCTGCCAACCCGTCATGGCTGTAGGCGGACTTGGAATAAACCGTCAGATTGAAGCGGAAGATCGCCTTCGCATCCGCGTAGCGGTGCGCTTCGTACAAATCGTATCCCAACCCCACCAGCGCGTCGTCGCTGAAGTCGAGCTCTGCTCCCGATCGTTTCAGTTCTCCGTAGTGAGCGATGGCGCCGGCCACGCCGTCGCGGTCGATCCGGTCCCACAATATCTCGCGGAGTTGCGCGACCGGCAGCGTCACCGGCTGACCGAAGGCGATGGCGGCCATCGCGTTACCGACCTTGCCTGCCGAGGCGCGGTCGCTGTTGCTCAGCACGATCGCGGTGACGTCATCGGCGGGGAAACGGATGATGTACGTCGAGAAGCCGTTGTCGCTGCCCGAATGGTCCATTTCGTGCCGGCCGAACCGTTCGGCAATCCGCCACCCGAAGCCATAATTGCCCTTGCCCGGCGTGAACATCGCGTCGAGCGACGCCTGGCCGACCAGCTTTCCCGGCACAAGCGCGCGGTCCCACAGCAGCAGGTCGCCCACCGTCGAATACAGCCCGCCGGCGGCATAGCCGACCGTGCGGCTGATGATCGGCGCATTGATGAAGGTGGTGCCGAGCGAGTAATAGCCGGACGCACGATGCGGGATCAGGGCACGGGTGTCGTCGTCGCCGCTGTGTGTCATGCCGAGTGGCACCAGAATGCGTTGTTTCACATAGGTGCCCCAGCCCATCCCCGATGCGCGCTCGATGATGAGGCCGAGCAGGTGATAACCGGAGTTGGAATAGTCGTATTTCTCGCCCGGCGCGAACTTGAGCGGCAGATCACGGAATAGCGCGACCAGCTCGGCAGGCTTGTAGTCGCGACGCGATAACACCTCGTCCCATTCGGGCAGGCTGGAGAAGTTGGGGATGCCAGAGGTATGGTTCAGCAACTGGCGGATCGTGATCGGCTTCCACGCGGCCGGGCAGTCGGTCAGGTATCGGCAGATCGGATCGTCGACCTTGAGCTTTCCCTGCTCCTGAAGCTGCATGATCGCCATCGCCGTGAATTGCTTGGTGATCGAGGCGAGACGGAACACCGTATCGGCGCCATTGGGCACGCCTAACTCGTAATTGGCCATGCCGTAGCTGCGCAGGAACACCGGCTTACCGTTCCGTGCCAGGAGCACGGTGCCGGAGAATTGCTCGTTCCGGGTCGCGGCGGTGAGATAGGCATCCAGCGCCTGGTCCAAGGCTTTTCCGGCCGGGGCGAATGTCGACGACCCAGCTTTTACAGGAGCCTGTGATGCCGCAGGCATCGCGGTAAGGGCGAGCCCGAGCGAGCCGGTGAAAGTGATCAATCCCGCAAGCGTGTTGCGGGGCATGAGCAGGGGAAGCGGCACCGAATTCGATTCCGCCTGCTTCGGTATCAGCCAACCGCAAAGTTGGCTGACCTGCGTCACCTGCCGCAGCACATGATGGCGTGTGTTATTCATATGCTACAGCTACGGGAATGGCTGCCAAGCCGCAACTGGGCTTTTCCCCGACTGTGGATCAAACGAATTTGAGACCGGAAACGAGATTCCCGCTCATCCATCCCAAACGGGACGGTGGCGGGGCTTAGCGTACGATTTTGCCTATCCTCTCACCGGACCCCAAACTACGCTTTGCCTGTCAGAAAACCCATGCAGGGCCATTGCTGCACATGCCGGCTATCCGACAGGGATATCCTGTGAGGATCGTCAAAATGTCGCAGATGCTGCCGCTGCCCACTGTCCTGCCTGATAGCGTTGCGGGCGGTAGTCAGCCGCACGTCGCGCAGCCGGGCCGAGGCTTCGGCTGAAGCCGCTGCGGCGACCGACAATGTTGCCTTGTGGCGATGCCCGGATTTGCCAGAGGCGGGCGAAGTGCGGGTCCATACCCTTGAGGATGTATCGCTTGGCACCGACGACACCATAGATGCGACGATGCTTTATCGCTGCGGGGCTGGTGATCGGCCCTGCGGTAGCCGTCACCCATTCGGGTACCAGACGCCAGAACTCGCGGATCAGCCCCTTCGGGACATGAACCAGCCAATGGACCGCGATCTACCGCCCGCCCGCCTCGAACGCATAGACATAGGCCGGTGCCACGCCTTTCCTGTTTTTGGGATGCCGGCGCAACCAACGAGCGAACCAGTCCGACAGGAGGTCGCGAAATGCGGCCGTCGCGTCATCGGCCGGGCACTGCGTCTTGGAATAGTTGATGGTGACGAACTGGTTCAGCGGACAGCCGATCCGTTCGGCCAGTCGCGTTGCATGATGGATGTTTGCCGCCGGCTTTCTTCCGATTTGTGCGGTTACCCGCTTGCTGCTGCCTTCCACGATACTGCCTCTCCAGCCGTTCTCTCCCTGTTCCTATCTCAGCCATTTATACTATTGAAGCGCAAGGTGACCAGAAACGCGACGCGCCCGCCACATGAAGTGAGAAAGCCAGGCCCTTGCTCCTGCATCCCGCGCTTGCGGTACTAGATTGAATGGCCTTCAACCTTTTGTTGAAATGTACGTCGCTAAGATGTACATAAAGCATTGGGTTGAATGAGGTGTGCCATGCTTGGCTTTCAGGATCAGGTCGGTGCGATCGAGGAGCGCAGCAGCGAACGGATGAACTTCCGTACCAAGCCGCGCATCAAACAGGCGATCCAGCAGGCTGCGGCCCTCTCTGGCGTGGACGATTCCGTCTTCACGATGAATGCTGCCTATCGGTCAGCGATGGAGACGATCGCGGCGCACGAACGCACCACCTTGCAGCCGGTCGATCATGCGCGCTTCTTTGCGGCACTCGACACGCCCCCGGCACCCACCGATCGACTTTGGGCAGCATTCGCGCGGCATCGTGAGACGATCGTCAGCAGGTGACAGCGACAGAGGACGCAAAGCCCTACACCATCGAACCGCTCGATCCTGCCAGGCACGATCGGGCGGCTTTTTCCTGTGGCATCCCGCAGGTCGACAATTTCTTTCGTCGAACCGCCAACAAGCTCGCCAAGGCGGATAACGTCCGCACGTTCGTGATGGTCGGCCGGGAAGGTGAGCTGATCGGCTTCTATGCCGCCAATGCCCACGCGATCGACTATACCGAACTACCCGAGCGGTTCGCCCGCAACCGGCCTTTCCACGGCAGTATCCCGGCCGCCTATATCTCGATGATCGGTGTCGACAGCCGCTATCAGGGACAGGGATATGGTGGCGATCTGCTGGTTGATTGCCTCAGGCGTCTGGCCTTGGCGGCCGATGCGCTGGGCATTGCCGTCGTCATGCTGGACGTGCTTGACTGCGGCGATCCCGAGAAAGTGTCAAAGCGCCTGGCGCTCTACATCAGTTACGGGTTCGAGCCGTTGCCCTCCAATGGCTTGCGATTGTTCCTGCCGATCGCAACGGTTCGGGCGCTCACGGAAGCGGAGACGGTCAAATGAGCGAACGAACATGGCAACTGGCGATGTCCGGGCATGGACTGGAGCATGTCACCGCGGATACCCGGCATGACATGGAACGTCTGCTCGATCTGATGCCGGGCATTACCCACCTGACGGTCGAGGTTGGCAATGATCGCATCCATGTGATGCGGGGCTGGCCAAGCGACAGAATGGCTGAGGCCGAAAACCTGCTTCGCCGTATCGCCAGCGCTGACGGCATCTTGGCGATCGTTGTTCCCGGAGCGAATGGGGTGGCATCCAGACGCATCACGGCCGATTGACCCTCCCGCGGCATGGGCAACGCCCTTGCCCGGTGGTGACAATCGCTCCCCTTTGAAAATGCGCGTACCTGTACGCAGGCGATATTGAACGACCGGCCTGCCCTGCCGGTCCAGCCACGCGGTTACGTGCCCGATCGCTCCGACGCGATGCGTATCGTGCATCGAACCGGTTCACCTGCCTTCGCCGCTGTCTTCCGACATCCCTCGATCGTCTTGCGGTTATCCCGCATCACGTTCCAGCCTTCGACCAGCGCATTCCAGCTCTCGGGTGAATCCACGATCAGCAGATGCCGGCCTGCCTCCCACATCGACATGCGAAGCGTCCGCGCCGCCATCTTCTCCGGCCATTGCGTAAGCGTCCGGTGAGCCGCGTGTTGCCGCGCTCGACGTAGCCGTGGATGTCCGTACCTGTCGTGGTCTCCTTCTGGAGTCCGGAAGGAGGTCAGGAG
>NZ_JAXCMJ010000066.1:0-14518 GCF_038084995.1 Sphingomonas sp. 2378 | reverse complement strand
GAGTAGCCGGGGGCCTTCGCGGCCTGCCCTCCGCAGGCAGGAGGAAGCCTAAACGAATGCTCTTCTTGCCCCCCTCCCGCCTGCGGGAGGGGGGCAAGAAGAGCATTCGTTTAGGCTTCCTCCTGCCTGCGGAGGGCAGGCCGCGAAGGCCCCCGGCTACTCCCCCGTCACCCCCAATTGCGACAGCATGAACGCCTGCCACTCCGCATTCTGGCGGATACGCTCGAACCGCCCGGATTTGCCGCCATGCCCGGCCTCCATATTCACCCGGAAGACCAGCGGATTGGCATCAGTCTTCTTCTCGCGCAGTTTGGCGACCCATTTGGCGGGCTCATAATATTGTACCTGGCTGTCCCACAGGCCGGTTCCGACATAGAGCGAGGGATAGGGCTTGGCCGCGACATTGTCGTAGGGCGAGTAGCTGAGCATGTAATCGTAATAGGGCTTGTTCGCCGGATTGCCCCATTCGTCATATTCGAAGGTGGTCAGCGGGATCGAGGCGTCGAGCATCGTCGTCACCACGTCGACGAACGGCACCTGCGCGATGATGAGCTTGTAATCCTGCGGCGCCATGTTCGCGACCCCGCCCATCAACAGCCCGCCCGCGCTGCCTCCCATCGCCGCGACCCGGCCCGGTGCCGCATATTTCTGCGCGACCAGATAGCGGGTGACGTCGATGAAGTCGGTGAAGCTGTTCTTCTTGTTCAGCAGATGGCCGTCATCATACCATCCGCGCCCCATCTCCTGTCCGCCGCGAATATGCGCGATGGCATAGACCACCCCCCGGTCGAGCAGTCCGATGCGCCCGGCATCCACCGAAGGATCGGTCGAGATGCCATAGCTGCCATAGGCATATTGGAAGAGCGGCGCGGTGCCGTCGCGCTTCATGCCCTTGCGATAGACCAGCGAGACGGGAATGCGCGCGCCGTCGCGGGCGGGGGCCCAGACCCGTTCGGTCACGTAGAGCGAGGGGTCGTAACCCGGCACGGGCGTCACCTTCAGCGTCCGGCGTTCGCCCGTCCGCGCGTTCACCTCTAGGGTGGTGGTCGGCGTGACCAGCGAGCCATAGGTGTAGCGGACCCAGGGCGTGTCCGGTTCCTCATTGGTGGACAGCGCCATGCGATAGGCGGGCTCGTCCGCCTTGACGGGGATGGAGCGCCCCTGATCGGTCAGCAGACGGATCATCCGGTTGCCGCCCTCGCGCTGGTCGATCGCGACGAAGCCCAGGAACGGCTTGAAATCCTCGATGAACACCGTGTCGCTGCCGGGCACCAGGTCGCGCCAGGCGGCCACGCCCTTCGGCGCGTCCCCATCGGCCAGCGTCACCAGCTTGTAGTTCTTCGCGCTCCGGTTGGTGCGGATGATCCATCGCCCACCCAGATGATCCGCGCCGTAGCGGAACTCGCGCTCGCGCGGCGCGATGACGGTGAAGCGCGTCGGGGCGGTGGCGGGGGCGCAGCGCTGTTCGTCGCTGACCGTGCTCTGGACGCTGATGCAGATATAGCGATCGTCGGTCGTCCGGCCGATTCCCATCTGGAACGTGTCGTCCTTCTCCTCGTACAGCAGGCGGTCGGTGCTGACCGGCGTGCCCAGCACATGCGCCATGACCCGATAGCCGCGCAGCGTCGTCGGGTCCTTGGCGATGTAGAGGATGGTGCGATTGTCGGCCGCCCAGACGATGTTCGGCTCAATGTTCGAGATCGTGTCCGCATGGATGCGACCGGTCGCGATGTCCTTGACCTTCAGGACATATTGCCGTCGTCCGACCGTGTCCTCCGCCCAGGCGACCAGCCTGTTGTCGGGGCTGACCGACCAGTCGGACAGCGAGAAGAAATTATGGCCCTTCGCCATGGCGGGCTGGTCGAACAGCATGACGGCGGGCGCTGTCGGGCTGCCCTGGCGACGCTCGATCAGCGGATAGTCCGCCCCCGTCGCGAAGCGAGAGGAGTACCAATAGCCGTTCTTGGCGTACGGAACGCTGCTGTCGTCCTGTTTGATATGCGCGACCGTCTCGTCATACAGCTTGGCCTGGAGCGGCTTGAGCGACGCCAGTTGCGCATCGGCATAGGCGTTCTCGGCATTCAGATAGGCGAGCATCTCCGGGTTTTTCCGGGTGTCGTCGCGCAGCCAGTAATAATCGTCCTCGCGCGCGCCATTGGGGGAGGTGACCTGAAAAGGCTTCCTGGCCACGACCGGCGGCGTCGCCTGTTGGGCGGAGACGGGCATCGCCAATGCCACCAGACTCGTTGCCGCCAACCACCGCATCGCCATTCCCCCTCGCATTTCGAAGCGGGCAGGATGACCGCCCGGCGGAGTACAGGCAAGCGCTTATCGGGCGGCGCGTCGCAGGACCGCGAACCCCAGCAGGCCCGACAGGAGGGAACCCGCCATCACCCCGAGCTTGGCCTCCGCCTGGAGCAGCGGATCGCCGGGAAAGGCGAGCAGGGTGATGAAGATGCTCATCGTGAACCCGATGCCGCAGAGGAACGCGGTCCCCAATATCTGCATGCGGCTGGCGTGCGCGGGGGCGTCGGCCAGCCCGGTTCGGATCGCCAGCAGCGTCATGCCGAACACCCCCAGCAGCTTGCCGACCAGCAATCCCGCACCCACGCCCAGCGTCACGGGCGACGACCATGCGCTCGCTGGCAGACCCAACACCGGCACCCCGGCATTGGCGAGGCCGAAGACCGGCAGGATCAGGAAGCCGACGGGCTTGTGCAACACCTGTTCCAGCCGGTGGAGCGGGCTGTTTTCCGCGTCGCCGATCGGAATGACGAAAGCCAGCAGCACGCCCGCAATGGTCGCATGAATGCCCGAGCGCAGCATCAAGACCCATAGCACGGCCCCGACCAGCAGATAGGGGGAGAGTCGCCGCACCCCCATGCGGTTGAACGCGACCAGCAGGAGCAGCATCGCTGCGGCGCCCGCCAGATCGACGACCGAGAGCGAAGTGGAATAAAAGGCCGCGATCACGGCGACCGCGCCCAGATCGTCGATGATCGCCAACGCCGCCAGAAAGACGCGCAGCGAGGCGGGCACCCGGTCGCCGACCAGCCGGATGACCGCGAGCGCGAAGGCGATATCGGTCGCCGCCGGGATCGCCCATCCCGATGCGGTGCCGCCGCGATTGAAGCTGAGATAGAGGAGCGCGGGCGCGATCATCCCGCCCAGTGCCGCCAGTCCCGGCAGGATGCGCCGCGGCCAGGTGGACAATTGCCCGTCCACCATCTCGCGCTTGATCTCCAGCCCGACCAGCAGGAAGAAGATCGCCATCAACCCGTCATTGATCCAGTGGCTCAGCGACAGGGGGCCGAGATGCCGATGGAGCGCCGCCTCATAGGCACCGGCGACCGGCGAATTGGCCAGGATCAACGCCAGCGCCGCCGCCGCCATCAGAACGAGGCCGGAGGAAGTCTGGGAGTCGAGGAAATGACGGATCGCGCCGATGCGCCTGGGTTGGGTCATGGAGAGGATTCCGGCAAGTCTGGTCCTCGCTGGCGGCCCGACCAACGACCATCCTGCCCGCCTTTCGTCAGCGGACACCCTGTGGTTCCTGTCGCATCTTGCCCACGCGGGGGCAATCAAATCCTCTCCGGCACGGGGAGGATGGCCGCAAGGGGGGACCTGTGTGAAGCCCCCTCCGTCAGCGCTATGCGCTGCCACCTCCCCGTGCCGGGGAGGGGCGCTGTGATCCGGCGTTTTCGTCCGTCCTGCTTCGTGTGCAGACGATGCCGATCGCCGCCGCGACCAGTCCGGCGGCGGCGACGCCCGCTGCGATCCTGGTAGCGCTCGGCCCCTTGGCCGTGCCCCCCGCATCGGCGAACAGGTCTAGCAGATGCCGCGTCACAGCCTCCGGGTTCTCGCGCTGCGGGAAGTGGCCGACGCCGGGCAGTTCGACCATCTTGAACGGCCCGCCGAATTTCCCCGGCACCTCGCGCGCGGTGGAGGGCGGGTTCACGCCATCGACCTCGCCATGCAGGTACAGCGTAGGAAGCGACAGCGTCTTCGTCGCCTTCACCCGGTCGGCCAGCCAGGCTCCCCGCGGGTCGGGCTGTGCCTCGTCCCAGCGCGCGCGGTAGCTGTGGATCGTCACCGCAGGCCAATCGGGATTGTCGAAGGACCTGGCCACCCGGTCGAAGGTCGCTTCATCGAACCAGCCGGGCGGCGACCAGTTGACCCAGTGGATATGCGCAAAGCCGCGCCGGTCGTCGCGCACCGCCTGCGCGCCGCGCCGGGTCGCCATGAACCAGTGATACCATTGCCGCTGCGCCTGATCGAAGGACGGGGTCGGCATCCCGCCCAGACGCGGCGGCGTGCTGAGCATCGCCAGCCGCCGGACCCGGTCGGGCCAGCCCACCGCCAGCGCCTCCGCTATATTGGAGCCCCAGTCATGCCCGGCGACCATGAACCGGTCGATACCCAGCCCGTCCATCAGCGCGATCGCATCCAGCGCCAGGATCGCGCTGTCCCCGGTGCGCGGCGTGTGGTCGTGCCGGAACCGCGTCGCGCCGAACCCGCGCAGGGTCGGCACCACCACGCGCAGACCCGCCTGAGCGAGCCGGGGCGCGACCCTGTCCCAGGTCGATGCATTGTCGGGCCAGCCATGCAGCAGCAGGACGACGGGCGCGCCCTCCGGTCCGTACAGGTCATAGGCGATGGTCAGGTGGTCGGTGGAGATCGTCGGCATGGATCGGTAACCCTCGTCCCTCCACCCCGTTCCGCCGATGGTATGGCGATCAGGGGCCAAGCGGGGCTTATGCGCGGCGGTCGTCAACCGTCGCGGGGGATGCTAGCGTGACACCATGATCCCGCTGAACTGCGAGCTTCTGGATTTGCGCGCGCTGGTCGCCATCGCGGACGGCAAGAGCTTCCTGCGTGCCGCCGAGCAACTCAACCTGTCGCAGCCCGCGCTCAGCCGCCGCATCCAGAAGCTGGAGGCGACGGTCGGTACGCCCCTGCTGGAGCGGACGACGCGCAGCGTCCGGCTGACCCCGGCGGGGCAGGAGATCGTGCCGCTGATCCGCCGCCTGCTGGAGGAGATGGACGGATCGCTGCTCGGCATGATGGCGTTGGGCGAGCGGCAGGCGGGACGGCTGACAGTGGCCAGCATCCCCAGCGCGACCGTGCGCTTCCTGCCCGATGTCTTGGAGCGGTTCGCGCAGGAATATCGCAACGTCCGCGTCCGGGTGCTCGACCTGTCGGCGACCGAATGTGCCGAGGCCGTGCGGACCGGCGAGGCGGAGTTCGGCATAACCTTGCCCGTTACCTCGGATGGCGATCTGGTGTTCGAGCCGCTGACCGACGATCCCTATGGCCTGGTCTGTCGGCGGGACGATCCGCTGGCGACGATGCCGGACCCGAGCTGGTCGGACCTGTCCGGGCGGCGGCTGGTAACGGTGCATATGGGCAGCGGCAACCGCACCGCGCTGGAGGCCGGGCTGGCGCGGGCGGGGGTGGAGTTGCGCTGGTTCTATGAGGTGACGCGGCTGACCTCCGCGCTCGCCCTGGTGCAGGCGGGGCTGGGGCCGTCCGTCTTGCCGCAACTCGCCTGTCAGGGGCCGGATGCGCGCGATCTGGTCTGGCGGCCCCTGAAGGGAGCGGAGGTGACGCGGACCATCGGTGTGTTGCGGCGCTCCTCCGCGCCGCTGTCGCCCACCGCCTCGCGACTGATGGCGTTACTCGCGGCCGCCTGGATCGGCGCTTAGCTGCCCGCCGCTCCAGCGCGTGACGATCAGCGACGCCGCGACATTGGCGGTGCCGCTGGTCAGCGCCCGGATTTCCGACAGGAAACGGTCGACCGCGATCAGCATCGCGGCGGCCCCGACCGGCACGTCCGGCAGCAGCGACAGGGTCAGCAGCAGCGCCGAAAAGCCGCTGCCCGTCACGCCCGCCGCCGCCTTGGAGGTGATGAGCATCACGCCCAGATACACCATGATCCGCTCCGGCGAGAGGGCCACGTTCAGCGCCTCGCCCAGGAACAGCGTCGCGACGACCAGATAGACCGCCGTGCCCGCCAGGTTGAGCGAATAGCCCAGCGGCACGGTCAGCCCGACCACGCTGCGCGGGCAGCCCAGCGCCTCCAGCTTCAGGATCAGGCGCGGCAGCACGACCTCGGTGGAGGAGGTGCCCAGCACGATCAGGATTTCGTCGCGGAAGGTGTGGAGCAGAGTCCGGGCGCGCAGGCCCGTCGTCACCCGCACCGTCAGCACCAGCGCGGCGATCAGCAACCCGCAGGCCAGCGCCAGCGTCGCGATCAGCAGCCCCAGCGAGCCGATAAAGCCGATGCCGTACGTGCCCACCGTATAGGCGATGGCCCCGAACGCCCCCACCGGCGCGGCGCGGATCAGGAAGCCGAAGATCGCGAATTGCAGCCGGGTCAACGCCTCGATCGCACGGACGATCGGCGCGCCCGCCTCGCCGATGCGCAGCAGGCCAAAGCCGACCAGCCCGGCGACGAACAGCACGGGCAGCACGTCACCCGCCGTGAAGGCGGAGAACAGGGTATCGGGCACCATCCGCACCAGGAAGTCGCCCGGCCCGGTGATGTGCCGTCCGGCCAGTTGCCGCTGCACCTCCGCCGCCGCATCGCCATAAGCGGGCAGGGGAAGGCCTTGCCCCGGCTGCATCGCCAGCGTGACGGCCAGGCCGATGCCGAGCGCGGCGACCGTGATGCCGAGGAATATGATCAGGCTGCGGAGCACCGTCGTACCCGTATCGCGCGCCGCGCCGTGGCGGACGATCCCCTCGACGATGGTGCAGAACAGCACCGGCGGCACCATCATCCGCATCGCCTTCACGAACGCGATGCCCAGCGGCCCCAGGTCGCGGCCGAAGGCGGGCGCCAGCGCGCCGATCGCGGTTCCCGCGACGATCGCCAGCAGCATCTGGGCATAGAGATGGCGGAACGCCCGCAGCGCAACTCTCCTATTGATGCGCCTGGCGCATAAAGCGGACCAATCATTGCATTTGATCGGATGGCCGCCGGTGGTGCTTATTGGCGCGTAAGGCGTGGCGGCTCAAGCCTCCGCCTCACAGAGAACCTGCGAGAAGCAGGACGGAAGAGAGGTTTCCGATGAAAGATCACCCATTCCAGCCAAAGGCAGGGCGTCCGCGATCCATCGCGCGGCGCAGTGCCATGCGTGCCGCGTTGCTGCTCGGGCTGGCCTTGTCCGGTCCCGCCTTCGCGCGCGAGCCCAAGTCCGTCGCGGTCCGCGAACTCCATGTGGTCACCTCGGGCGGGTTTACAGCCGCGTTCGAGGCGCTGGCCAGGAAATATGAGCGCGACACCGGCGTCCATATCGTCACCGAACACGGCCCCTCGATGGGCGACACGCCGCAGGCGATCCCCAACCGGCTCGCCCGGCATGAGGATGCCGATGTCGTGATCCTGGCGCGCAGCGGGCTCGACAAGCTGGAACAGGCGGGCAGCGTGACCTCCGGCACCGTCACCGATCTGGGACTGTCCAAGATCGCGGTGGCGGTGAAGGCGGGGGCTCCCACGCCCGATATCAGTACGCCGGATGCGGTGCGCGACACGCTGGTCAATGCCAAGTCGGTCGCTTGGTCGGACAGCGCTTCGGGCGTCTATATCCAGTCGGTGATGCTCGACAAGCTCGGCATCGCCGACCAGGTCCGCCCCAAGGGCCGCATGATCCCCGCCACCCCGGTGGGCCGGATCGTCGCGCAGGGGCAGGCCGAGATCGGCTTTCAGCAGCTCAGCGAGTTGAAGCCCGTTCAGGGCATCCGCATCATCGGCCTGCTTCCCGACTCCTTGCAGAAGGTCACCCCCTTCTCGGCGGGCGTCGTCGCCTATTCCCCCCACCAGGCCGAGGCCAGGGCGCTGATCGCCTATCTGTCATCCCCCAAAGCCTATCCGATCATCCGCGACAGCGGATTGGAACCCGCTTCGCAAAAGGCCAAGCCATGACCCAGGCAACCGCAAGCTTCGCCGCCGCCACCCCGGCGGCGGCCCCCATTTCGGCCGAACGCCGCAAATCCGCCTTCAAGTCGATCTTCATCGTTGCCAGCGGCAACTTCCTGGAGATGTTCGACTTCATGGTGTTCGGTTACTATGCCACCTATATCTCCAGGGCGTTCTTTCCGACCGGCAGCGAGTTCGCCTCGCTGATGCTCACCCTGATGACCTTCGGCGCGGGGTTCCTGATGCGGCCCGTGGGCGCGCTGGTGCTGGGCGCCTATATCGACAAGCATGGGCGGCGGCAGGGCCTGTTGTTGACGCTGGGCCTGATGGCGCTGGGGACGCTCGCCATCGCGATCACCCCGACCTATGCGCAGATCGGCGTCGCCGCGCCGATCATCATCCTGCTCGGACGCCTGGTCCAGGGGCTGTCGGCGGGCGTCGAGGTCGGCGGCGTGTCGGTCTATCTCAACGAGATCGCACCGCCCAACCGCAAGGGCTTCTTCTGCTCGTGGCAGTCGGCCAGCCAGCAGGCGGCGGTGGTCTTCGCCGCGCTGATTGGGCTGATCGTGTCGACCAGCCTCGATCCCGTCACGATGCAGGCCTGGGGCTGGCGCATCCCCTTCATCATCGGCTGCGTGATGATCCCGTTCCTGTTCGTCATCCGTCGCCACATGGAGGAGACGGAAGTCTTCCTGAAGCGCAAGGAGCATCCGCAGCTTTCGCAGATCATCCGCACCATCGGCGGCAACTGGGGCGTGGTGCTCCAGGGCGCGCTGATGGCGGTGATGACGACCGTCTTCTTCTACATGATCACCGCCTATACCCCGACCTTCGGCAACAAGGTGCTGTCACTGACGCCGGGTTCGGCGCTGTTCGTGACCGCGTGTGTCGGTGTCACCAACTTCGTCCTGCTGCCTGTCATGGGCGCGCTGTCGGATCGGATCGGGCGTCGGCCGCTGCTGATCACCGCGACGCTGCTCGGCGCGATCCTGGCCTATCCGCTGATGAGCTGGCTGGTCGCCGCGCCCAGCTTCGGCCGGCTGCTGACGGTCGAGCTGCTGCTCGCCGCCATCTATGCCACCTATAACGGCGCGTTCATCGTGTACCTGACCGAAGTCATCCCGGCGCATGTCCGCACGGTCGGCTTCAGCCTGGCCTATAGCCTGGCCACCGCGATCTTCGGCGGCTTCACGCCCGCCATCAGCACCGCGCTGATCGGCGCGACCGGCGACAAGGCGATCCCCGGTGCCTGGTGCGCCGCCGCTGCTCTCCTGTCGCTGCTGGCGCTGGTCATCGGGTCGCGGCTGACCAAGCGCGAAGTGCGCTGACCCTATCGGTCGAGGCGGCGGCCACGGAGCCGCCGCCCGCCATAAGAGAGGATGCCGTCATGTATCGAGGAGCCATGCTCGCCATGGGCCTGTGTGCCGCCATGCCCGTTGCCGCCCAATCGCGGGAAGACGATGTCGCCCGGCTGACCCGTCTGGTCGAGCAGCAACAGGCGCAGATCACGCGGCTGGAGGCACGACTGGCGGCAATGGAAGGCCAGAAGGTCGCCGCGACCCCCACGCCGCTGGGTCAGCCGCTGGCGTCCGAGGCGCATCCCGCGCCCCCGCCCCAGGTGGCGGGCCAGACCGTCAGCCCGCCGCGCCTTCCGTTCCCGCTGGGACAGGCGCTTCCCTCCGACGCGCATCCGCCTTCGCTCGACGCGCGGCTGGCGCGGATCGAGAAGGCGCAGAAGGACGGCGTCCATGTCGACTGGTCGAAGGGCACGCCGGAGTTCACCAGCACCGACGGCAAATTCTCGTTCCGGCCGCGCGGGCGCATCCTGATCGACCTGGGCACGACGATGGGCAGCGACGTCGCCGCGCGCAACATCACCACGACCCAGGCCCGCTCGCTGCGGCTGGGGTTCGAGGGTTCGGTGGGGCAGCACCTGTCCTATCTGCTGGAGGGGGATTTCGCCGACAACGACATCGCGATCAAATCCGCCTATCTGGCCTGGACGACCGGCTTCATGGGCCAGCAGGCCGAGTTCGCGCTGGGCAACCGGCTGAACGATCGCGGGCTGGACGGGTCGAGCGGCACCATTTCGGTGCCCTTCCTGGAGCGCAATTTCGTCGGGCAAGGGATCATCCCCGTACGCGGCTTTTTCGGGCTGGGCGCGGCGGCGCGTATCTATGGCGATGGCTGGCATGTCGGCGTGCAGGTGTCGGGCGACGACATCAACAATCCCGGCACCGCCGGCGACGGCCTGACCATCGGCGCGCGGGCGCACTGGAACCCGGTGAAGACGGCGGACTGGCTGCTCCATCTGGGCGTATGGGGCTTTCACGAGGATCTGGCGACCGACGTGGCTCGTCCGACCCGCGCCATCGCGGTCGGCGGCTTCTTCAACGACAATCTGCGGATCTCGGCGGGCAGCTTCGCCAATGCCCGGTCGGGCGACGGCTATGGCTTCGAGCTGGGGGCCTTCCACAAGTCGCTCTGGGCTTACGGCGAATATGGCTCCCGGACGCTGCGTAACGTCACAGGCTCGACCGACCAGAATGCCTGGGCGGCGCAGGGCGGCTGGTTCCTGACCGGCGAGACCCCGCCTTACCTGACCCGTGGCGGTGTATGGAGCCGTCCGCGCGTCCTGCGGCCCTTCACCTCGGGCGGTAGCGGCGCGGTGGAGTTGGCGACGCGGTACGAGGAACTGGATTACAGCGACAATCCGACCGCCGGGCGCGGCACCGCGCTGACACTGGGGGTGAACTGGTATCTGAACAATTTCGTTCGGCTGCAATTGAATGCCATCGACTGGTCGGTCGCGAACCCGGTTGCGGGGCGGCTGGCGAAGGACCATGGCCAGACCTTGATCGGACGGGCGCAAATCGCGTTCTAGGGGATGGGGCGCGCAGGACGAATGGAACGAGATGCGGTGGAGACGACGTAATTTGGCCTCGATGAGCGCGGACGTGAATGACGGGCTCGCCCCCGGTGTGGAGGCGGTGACCAGTGGTGCACGTTCCTCGGTGCCGGTGCAGACGCGCGGCTACCGCGTCATCGCGCTCGTCGTTGCCTCCGCGCTGTTCATGCAGCAACTGGACGGCACCGTCCTGACCGTCGCACTGCCGACCATGGCGCGGGACTTGGCGACGCCCGCGACCAGCCTCAGCCTGGCGCTGACCAGCTATTTGCTCGCGCTCGCCCTGTTCATCCCGGCGAGCGGTACGCTGGCCGACAAATTCGGGTCGCGGACCGTCTTCTGCTCGGCGATCGGTATCTTCCTGCTGGGCTCGATCCTGTGTGCCCAGTCGGGGACGCTCTACACTCTGGTCGCCGCGCGCTTCTTGCAGGGGATTGGCGGCGCGATGATGGTGCCGGTCGGGCGGCTGGTCCTTCTCCGCAGCGTCGCCAAGGAGGACATGGTGCAGGCGCTGTCCTGGCTGGTGATGCCCGCGCTGATCGGGCCGATCCTGGGGCCGCCGCTGGGCGGGTTCATCGTCACCTGGCTCGACTGGCGCTGGATCTTCTATCTCAACATTCCGATCGGCATCATCGGCATGGTGGGGGCCTGGATGCTGGTGCCCGAGGTGCGCGGCGACGCACGGACGCGCTTCGACGTGTCGGGCTTTTTCATGTCGGGCGTTTCGCTCGGCTGCCTGCTCTTCGGCTTCGAGCTGGCGAGCCGTCCGGGGACGGGCTGGGTGGCGCTGGTCCTGCTGATCGTCGGCGCGGTGTTCGGCTGGATCTATATCCGCCATGCCCGGCATACCCATGACCCGATCCTCGACCCGACCTTGATGCGCGTCACGACCTTTCGCCTGTCGGTGATCGGCGGGTCGCTGACCCGGATCACGCAAGGGGCGCAGCCGTTCCTCCTCCCGCTGATGTTCCAGCTCGGCTTCGGGTTGAGCGCGGCCAAGACGGGGACGATCACCATGGCGGGCGCGGTCGGCGCGCTGGCGATGAAGGCGCTGGCCCCGCGCGTCCTGCGTCGCTGGGGCTTTCGCCAGAGCCTGATCGTGTCGGGGCTGGTCAGCAGCGCAGGCTATGCGACCTGTGCATTCTTCCGGCCCGACTGGCCGATCCCGCTGATCACCTTCGTCCTGGCGCTGTCGGGCTTCTTCACCTCGTTCCAGTTCACCGGGTTCAACGCCATCGCCTATGCCGATGTGGACAAGGAGCGGATGAGCGCGGCGACCAGCTTCTATGCGACCTTTCAGCAACTGACCCTGTCGCTGGGTATCTGCACCGCCGCGACCGTGCTGGAATTGGGGACGCTGATCGAGGGGAAGGGCGGGCCGACGCTCAACAGCTTCTCGGCGGCGTTCCTGGTGGTGGCGGCGATCTCCACCTCGGCGATCATCTGGAACCGCCGCTTCGCCCCCGATGCGGGCGCGGCGATGAGCGGGCATCATGAGGCGAGGAGCGACGGGGACTGACGATCCACAACACCGCTTTCCTCGAACAAACGGTGGCGACAAGGCTTGCCAAGGACCGCCGTTCTCGCCTAGCTTTGCATATGCAATAACGCATTTGCATATGCGAGAATGAGATCGGCGTGCTTTGCGGGTGAGCCGGCATGGACGGGAACCGCACGCGGCGGCGCGGGCGGGCGCTCAGGTCAGGAGAGGCGGATATGAAGACGACGAGACGGGAGATGATCGGCGGCAGCATGGCGGCGGCGGCGCTGGCCCCGGCGGTGGCATCGGCGGCGACCTTTGCGCAGCAGATGGGGGCGGGACGTGCGCTCAGGGTTCCGCCACCGGCGCGCTTCACCGCGGACTGGGAGTCGCTGACCGCCGGGTACAGCGTGCCCGACTGGTTCCGCGACGCCAAGTTCGGCATGTGGGCGCACTGGACCGCGCAATGCGTGCCCGAGGCGGGCGACTGGTATGCCCGCAACATGTATCTGCCCGGCACCCGTGCTTATGAGCATCATGTGAAGCATTACGGCCACCCGGCCGATGTCGGCTTCATGCAGATCCAGAATATGTGGAAGGCCGATCGCTGGGACCCGGGCCGGTTGCTCGATCTCTACAAGAAGGCGGGCGCACGATACTTCATGGCGCTGGCGAACCATCATGACAATCTCGACGCCTATGACTCGCGCTATCATCCCTGGAACACGACGCGGGTCGGCCCGCGCAAGGATATCGTCGGTACCTGGGAAAAGGCGGCGCGCGAGCGGGGGATGCGCTTTGCCGTGTCCAACCACTCGGCCCATGCCTGGCACTGGAACCAGCCCGCTTATGGCTATGACCCCACCGGCAAGCGCGCGGGCGAACGCTATGACGCATGGAAGCTGACCGCGGCGCAGGGGCGCGGGCAATGGTGGGACGGGCTGGACCCGCAACAGCTTTATGTCGGTCGTCACATGCCCATGCCGGACGGCATCCGCACGGTGGAACAGGCCAATGCCTGGCACGACGCCACCGACCTGTTGTGGAACGAGGGCGTACCGGCGGGCACCGACTTCGCCGCCAACTGGCTGCTCCGCGCCAAGGACCTGGTCCAGAAATACAAGCCGGACATGGTCTATTTCGACAATTTCGACCTGCCGCTGGAGAGATACGGGCTGGAGTTCACCTCTTGGTTCTACAACCAGTCGATGCAGTGGAACGGCGGCAGGCTGGAAGCCGTGGTGACGGGCAAGATGACCCCGCCGCAGCGGCGCATGGGCATCGTCGACGACGTGGAGCGCGGCGGCAAGAATTATATCGAGCGCTTCCCGTGGCAGACCGACACCTGCATCGGCGGCTGGCATTACGACATCGATCACTATCGGAACGACAGTTACAAGTCGGCGGCCAACGTCCTCCACACGTTGTGCGACGTGGTGTCGAAGAACGGCAATCTGATGCTGTCGGTGCCGATGCGCGGCGACGGGACGATCGACGACAAGGAGGAGAAGGTCGTCGAGGAGATCGCCGACTGGATGAGCCGCAACGGCGAGGCGATCTATGGCAGCCGCCCGTGGAAGATCAATGGCGAGGGGCCGACCAAGGCCAATTCCGGCCTGTTTTCCGAGGGCGGGCCGAAATCGGCCTATACCGCCAAGGACGTCCGCTATGTGACGCGGAACGGCAATCTCCATGCGCTGGTGCTGGGCTGGCCGGAGGACAATGTCGCGCGGATGACCCTGCTGGGCAGCGACAATCCCAGCATGCCGGGGCAGATCCGCCGTATAACGATGCAGGGCGACAACAGCCCGCTGCCCTTCAAGCGGACCGGCCAGGCGTTGGAAGTCACCCTGCCCGAACGCGCCCGCCATCCTATCGGCGTCGCGCTGATCATCGCGGGCGAGGGGGTGACCGCCTGAGTTCGCCGGGGAGGCGGGGTATGTCGCCCCCTCAGGTCTGCAAATTCCTCCCCTGTAAGGGGAGGGGGGGCCATGCGAAGCATGGTGGAGGGGTGTGACCGCTCGCGAGCCGCGATACGGTCAGCGGCGACACCCCTCCGTCAGGCCTGACGGCCTGCCACCTCCCCTTGCAGGATTCCTCTGCGAAACGTCTGGCAATGAGGATGGTTGAGTGATTCACTGTGCGGGCAGGAGGGCATGGTGATGGTCGAGCAGCGATCGCTGGTGGAAGCGTTGATGGATCCGCGCTT
>NZ_JAXCMJ010000065.1:0-14746 GCF_038084995.1 Sphingomonas sp. 2378 | reverse complement strand
CCACCCCCATTCAGGGCTCAAAATGCGTTCGCCGCGCGAGCATCGCGCACTGGTTTCTGCAACCGCTTGAACCCGTCCGGTGAAACGGGGGCCAGATCACCCCGCCCTGCCCCCGGGCGAGACGGACACACCCCATCGTCTGGACGGCAACCTGCATCCAGCGGGACGCTGGGTCTTCGCCGCCCTCCTCGCTGGCGGCCTCGCCTACGCCGGTGTCAGTATTCTGACCGACACCCAACAGGTCGGCGAGCAACTCGCGCTCGGTGCCTTCGCCTTCCTCGCGCTGGCTACGCGATGATCTTTGCGCTGCTTTTCGCCGCGATCGGCTGGAACCTCGCCACCTGGTATGTGGGCCTGCCCAACTCCTCCAGTCACGCGCTGATCGGATCGATCCTCGGCGTGGGGTTCGCCAACCAACTGCTGTCGGGTGGCCCCGGCGGCACGTCGGGCGTCGATTGGGGTCAGGCGCAGAAGGTGCTGGCAGCGCTACTGTTTAGCCCGCTGCTCGGCTTCGTCGCGGCGTTCATCCTGCTGCTCGTCTTGAAGCGGCTCGCGCCCGACCCGGCGCTGTACCGCGAACCGGCTGCAGACCGGCCACCGCCGCGCGGCATCCGTGCGCTACTGATCTTCACCTGCACCGCAGTCAGCTTCGCGCACGGCGGCAACGACGGGCAGAAGGGCATGGGGCTCATCATGCTCATCCTGATCGGTATCGCGCCCACGGCCTATGCGCTGAACCGCACGGTTCCGGAAAGCGCGACGCCGGCCTTCGTCCAGGCATCCGACAACGCGGAACAGGCGTTCCGGCGCCTGGCGCGAGGGACGACGATATCGGTCGATGGCGCTCGCGCCACGCTTACGCAGACACTGCGCGACCGACGCATTGCAGCGCCCACGACCTATGCCGCACTGGCGACGCTGTCCGACGACGTCTCGCAGCGGATCGCGGCCTATGGCTCGCTCGGCAAGGTTCCCGCCGCGGCGACACCCAATTTGCGCAACGACATGTATCTCGTTCTCGACAGCGCCACGCTGGTGAAGAAGGACGAAGGCGCGCGACGCGCCATGAGCGCGGCCGAGGTCGACGCCGTCGGCACCTACGCCGATCGGTTGCAGCAAGGCACGCGGTACATCCCGTTCTGGGTTAAGGTCGCGGTCGCGCTGGCGCTCGGCCTCGGCACGATGGTCGGCTGGCGGCGCATCGTCGTGACCGTCGGCGAGCGCATCGGCAAGACCCACCTGACCTATGGCATGGGCGCCTCTGCGGAACTCGTCGCGGCATCGACTATCCTGCTTGCGGAACGCTTCGGCCTGCCCGTCTCGACCACGCACATCCTGTCGTCGGGCGTCGCCGGAGCGTCGGTCGCAAACGGGGCCGGCCTGCAGACACGAACGGTGCGAAACATGGCTCTGGCTTGGGTTATGACGCTGCCTGCGGCGATGACGCTGTCCGGCTTGCTCTATTGGGGCCTGCTGCGCATGGGCGCGCTGATCAGCGGATAGCCGCATATCCGTGGATCCGGGTCGGCTATCGGCACGGGCTTGGCGCGATGGTTCGCAAGTACCCATTGGCGGGATAGAAGAAGCTTGCTCGCTCAACCAAGCCGCCGGCCGTGGCTCCGCCTCGCCTGCCACCGCCGGGATGGCTGGCCGGTCGAATTCTGGCGATATATTCTCAGGCTGTGAGGCCGCTGAGCGTCTTGAGGCGGCGGCAAAGTTGTATGCGGCTATTAAGATTGGCAAGATGCGTCCGCAGTTGATCGTGACCCTTGGCGCAAGCTAATCGACGCGCTGGCGGTTGCTGTCCTGAGCCTGTTTAATAGCCGTCCTTCGATGCGCCCGCTAGACGTTGGCGGCGACCTTGGGCGGCCGCCCGACGCCGTGGCACCAATCCTGTGCCGATGATGCACCATCAAACGCCGGGATCCAATTAAAGAACCACCCCTTCATTCCACCCGCGACACAACCTTCCGGGCCGTCAGGCTCCCCCCATTGGCTTACGCCTTGGTCAAACCGGGGCGCCCCGCCTCGACCGAAAAGCGTGCCAGATCGAGGGCCGTCGATCGCGGGTCGCGCGGATTGTCGAGGCCGCGGAAGGTTACGTCGCATCGCGCGGGCGTCAGGTCTATCCGGCCGTAACCGCGTACGAAATTCTCTGCGAAGTGAAAGCCCGGGGTCCGCGCGGCGGTCGATTTGAACAGCGGGTCCTCGTTCAATGAGGTGATCGAGCCGCCGACGAACTCCGAGGCGATTGGCTGCCCGTCCGGACGGGCGGGATCGTGCAGGTTGGAAGCGGCGAAGGCGTGGATGTCGCCGCTCAGCACGATCGGGTTCGGCGTCCCCGCCTGAACCCAGCGACGGAAGATACGGTCACGGGCGGCCGGGAACCCCTCCCAGCGGTCGACCGAGTGGAACACCGCTCCCTTGTCGGGCTGTTTGGGGTCGATCGTCCGAAAGGGCGTCATCAGCGTCTGCTGGGCCAACAGGTTCCAGCGCGCATGTCGTCCGGCCAGTTCCCCGTCCAGCCAGCGTTCCTGCCGTTTGCCCAACATGCTGAGCTTCGGGTCGTGGCGCGCGGGACAGTCAGCGACCAGATAGTCATAGTCGCGCCTGCCGTTCGCGTCCGGCGCGGGCTGGCATGGGCGGTCGTCGCGATACTGCCGGTCATCCAGCAGGGCGATGCGCGCCAAGCGCCCCCAGTCGAGACGACGATACAGCCGCGCCCAAGGGCCATCGGGGCGCGAGGCGCGTCGCAGCGGCATGAATTCCCAATAGGCCTGATAGGCCGCCGCCCGGCGGGCAAGGAATGTCGCCGGATCGCCATAGCGCTGGTCCCAGCGACCGGCATAGTCGTTGGCAACCTCGTGATCGTCCCAGATCGACATCCAGGGCGCGGCGGCATGCGCTGCCTGGAGCAGCGGGTCGAGCCTGTAGCTGGCATAGCGCGCCCGGTAGCCGGGCAGGTCGAACGGCTCGGGATTGACGTGCGGGCGCAAGGCCTTGGGGTTCGGCGCCCCCTCGTAGATATAATCGCCCAGAAACAGGATCAGGTCGGGATCGTCCGCCACCGCATGGGTCCAGGCGGCGTAATGGCCGACCTCGTATTTCTGGCAGGATCCGAAGCAGATGCGCATCCGATCGACAGCGGCGTCCGGGGCGGGTGCGGTACGCGTGCGGCCGACCGCACTGACCTGGCCCAGTGCCTGGAAGCGATAATAATAGTCGCGGCCCGGACGCAGGCCACCGACCTCGACATGAAGGCTATGCCCGTCCTCGGGTCCGCTCCGTACCTCGCCTGCGCGCACGATGCGGCGGAAGTGCGCATCCTCGGCCACTTCCCAGCGCGCCGGCACCCGTGCGCGGCCCATGCCGCCCAGCGGATCGAGGGGCTGCGGGGCGAGGCGGGTCCACAGTACGACCCCATCTGGCCGGGGCTCTCCCGATGCCACGCCGAACGAGAAGATCGCCTCCGCCGGCCCGCGCATCAGCGCCATGCTGCCGGGGGCGATGACGAAGGGCGCGACCACGAGGGGCGCCCCGATGATCTGTCGACGCGTGACGCGAGATGCCATGGAACTGCAACCCCCGAACGAAGAATGGCGACCGCATAGGTCCGATTTCGACGCCCCGCCAGAAGCTTTCGTCGCGTTGCGCTGCGCAAGTTGGAAAATCTCGGCGATCCGGCGGTAGTGTCATGAAACCGACCGGGTAAATGTCATGAAAGTGACTTTGCCCCTGCTTATCGCCGCCGGAATTGCGAGCAGATCATCTGCCCGGGGGGATCGTAAATGATATCGAACACTTTGCGCGGCCGCGGCCGCACAAGCCGGATGGTTGCGTCCATGCTGCTGACGGGTGGAGCCTTCTGGGCTTTGCCGCTTCATGCGCAGGTCGCCGCC
This sequence comes from Sphingomonas sp. 2378, assembly GCF_038084995.1. Classification (NCBI taxonomy): domain Bacteria; kingdom Pseudomonadati; phylum Pseudomonadota; class Alphaproteobacteria; order Sphingomonadales; family Sphingomonadaceae; genus Sphingomonas; species Sphingomonas sp. 2378. The sequence goes on along the minus strand of NZ_JAXCMJ010000065.1, from coordinate 10,847 downwards.
GCAGCCGATACTGCCGCCGCCCAAACCGGCGAGCAGGCCGATGCCCAGGCGACGGAGACTGGCCAAAGCGATGTCGTCGTCGTCGCGCGCCGTCGGGACGAGCATGTCCAGTCGGTGCCGATCCCGGTGACCGTCATCACACCCCAGGAACTGGCGCGGCAGAACCTGGTCAACTTCACCAATTTCCAGACCAAATTTCCGTCCTTCTCGGTCTATCTGACCAACCCGAAGCAGCTGAACCTCGGCGTTCGCGGCATCGGCAACAACGGTTTCAACACCGATGGCATCGATGCCTCGGTCGGTGTGTTCGTCGACGGCGTCTACAATGCCCGGCTGGGCATGGTGTCCAACGACTTCAACGATATCGCCGATGTCGAGCTGCTGCGGGGGCCGCAGGGGACGTTGTTCGGCAAGAACACCACGGCGGGCGCGGTCCTGATCAACACGCTCAAGCCCAGCTACCAGTTCGGTGCCGCCACCGAATTCACCATCGGCAACCAGGGTTTCCGCCAGATCAAGGGCAGCGTGACGGGCCCGCTGGTCGACGGCAAGCTGGCGCTGCGCATCTCGGCCTTTGCCAGTGGGACCGATGGCTATTACCACAACATCTACAATGGTGGCTGGCAGAATGCTCGGGCTGGCGAGGGCGTGCGCGCGCAGGTGCTCGCCAACCCGACCGAGGATTGGACGATCCGCCTGATCGGCACCCATGCGACCCAGGATTTCCCATCCATGGGGCCGATCACGCTCGGCATATACAACCCTGCGGCATTACAGGCGCGCATGGCGGCGGGGGGCTATACGCTGCTCGTCAGTTCCAAGGAAAAGCGGGAGATGAATATCGATTCCCCGCTCAACGCCCAGACCAAGACCGACGCGCTCAGCCTGCAACAGGATCTGGACCTTCACGCGCTGGGCACGATTACGTCGATCGGCGCGTGGAGCCGCTGGTCCTGCTTCACCAACAACGACAACGACTATACGCAGTTGGATGCGATCCGCGACTATGGCTCGTGCAACCGGGTGCAGCAATGGTCGCAGGAAGTGCGCTGGGCCTCGACCACCGGCCATCCGCTGGAGGGGCTGATCGGCGGCTTCTTCTCGCGCCAGCAATTGGACGTGGATTCGCGCATCCGGTTCGGGTCGCAATATCATCTCTGGGCCGGCAATCCGAACGCGACGCTGTTCGGGACCAACTCCGCCAACGGCCTGATGTGGGGCAAGGGCGGATGGGCCACGGCGCTGACCGGGGCCGGGTTCGACAGCCATGCGGTGTTCAATACGAAGACCAGCGCGGTGTTCGGCCATGCGACCTGGCATCCCGATGACGCGCGCCGCCTGGCCTTCGACCTGGGCCTGCGCCAGACCTGGGAGCGAAAGCGGATGCGCTATGACGGCGTCATCGCCAATCGTGGCGCCCTGAACATGGACCAGCTTCTCGCCCTGTCGCCCAGCGGCGCGAATGCCCAGCTCGGGTCGGCGGCCGACGCCATCACCGACACGTCGCTGTCGGGCGAGGTCGGCGTCAACTTCAAGCCGGTGCCGACCGTCATGTTCTACGTCACCGCCGCGCGCGGCTACAAGTCCAAGGGGTTCAACCTCCTCCCCTATAATGCGACCAACCCCGACAAGGGCATCGCCACCGCGATCGCACTGGGCGCGGGCCAGCATATCAACGGCGAACAGGCTGACAATATCGAGGCGGGGATCAAGACCGAGTGGTTCGATCGCCGGCTGATCTTCAACCTGACGGCCTTCCATACCTATGTGAAGAACTATCAGGCGAACCAGTCGATCGGCGTCGGCAACACCGCGACCAAGTTCCTGGCCAATGTCGGGGCACTGGTGTCGGAGGGCGTCGAGGGCGAAGGTGAAGCGTTTATGGGCCCGCTGCATCTGAAGGGCTTTCTGGCCTACAATCGCGCAGTCTACGCTTCTTTCGCCAATTCGGTCTGCCCGGCGCAGTCGAGCGCGACGACGTGTGACCTGACCGGGCGCCAGGTGGCCTGGGCACCTAAATGGACCGCCAACTTGACGGCCGACTATACCCATCGGGTCTCCGACCGCACGGCCGTCTATGGTCTGGTCGACGTCAATTGGCGGACGCGACAGAACACGACGATCACGCTCGACCCGGCGGCGGAAATTCCCGGCTACGCGTTGACCTCCGCTCGGGTTGGCCTGTTGCTGGACGACAAGCGGCTGGACGTTCAGCTCTGGGTCGAGAACCTGCTCGACAAGGCCTATTATGTGAACCTGCTCGGCGTGACCAAGTCGACGGGCATTTTGCAGGGCTATCCCGGTGCGCCGCGAACCTTCGGTGTGACGATCCGCGGACGGCTCTGAGATGCTGGAGACACGTTCTGCGTCGTGCGCCTCGACCGGCTCGGCCGTTCGCTGAAGGAACTGCTGGAGACGAGCGACATGTTCAAGGCCCGCGGTCTGGCGTTCCGATCGCTGGAGGTGCGCCTGGATACGTTGTCGGCCGCTGGCGAGTTGGTGTTCCACGTCTTCGGTGCCATCGCGCATTTTGAACGCCGGCTGATCTTGGAGCGCACGCGCGAAGGCATCGCCGCTGCCTGCGCAGGCGGCGAGGTGCCGGGACGGCCGACGCTGGATACCGACAAACTCGCCTCCGCCCTGAAACTGGTCGAAGCGGCTGTCCGTCCCGCGCAGGCTGCGAAGCAACTCGGGCTTGGACGATCAACCCTCTATCGGGAACTGGCGCTTCTACTGGATACGATGCCGGTTACGCCTGCGCTGGAGGAAATGTCCTGATGGCTCGCGTTGTTCTGGTCACGATCGGCTCACTCGGAGACCTGCACCCGTTCATAGCGATCGGTCGAGCTTTGATCGCGCAGGGTCACCGCGTCCTTTTGGCGGTGCCCGAAGACGGCGTCGCCAAGGTCCGTGCCGCCGGCCTCGATGCCGCGCCGATCCTGCCAGGCTACGCCGACATCTGCGCACGTCTGGGCATGAGTCCGGAAGAGGCGGCGGGCAGGGTTCTCGGAGACACGAATTTCGTCGTCGACCAGATCCTCATCCCGTCTCTTCGATCGAGCACGGCAGCGCTGGACGAATTATCGGCGGATGCCGACGTGATCGCCGGTTCGGTCTTCGCGCTTGCCTCCGAGATTGTCGCGGAAAAGCGTAGCCTGCCTCTGGCGTCTGTCGTGCTTCAACCCATGACGTTGTTCTCGGCGTGGCAGCCTCCCGTGGCGCCACGGTTCGAGATCATGCGGCATCGGCCGCGCACCGCCATCGGTCGGGGCTGGAACCGGACATTCTACGCCCTCGCGCGCATCGCCCTGCGTCGGCGTCACGCCCGGCAGATCGATGATGTCCGTGCCGCACACGGTCTTCCTCCCAGCCAAGGTGCCCCCATGCTGGATCATGGGCCGGTCACAGCTGCTTTCATATGCTGCTGGTCGCAGGCGTTGGGCAAGCTTCCACCCGATGCCCCCCGTCACGCGATCCTGACGGGCTTTCCCTTCTTCGACAGCGAGAGCGGCGCCGATGACGAACTGGCCGTCGAAATTCAAACCTTCCTCGACGATGGTCCTCCGCCGCTCGTCTTCACCCTGGGATCGTTCGCGGTCGCTTCGGCCGGCCGGTTCTATGATGAGGCGGCTGCGCTCAGCCGTGCCCTCGGCAGACGAGCGGTGCTGCTGACCGGGCAACCGGGACCACCGCGTCGCGATGGCGACTGCCTCATCATGAATTATGCGCCACACTCGGCTGTTTTCCCCCGTGCATCTGCCATCGTTCATCATGGCGGCATCGGGACGACTGGACAGGCATTGCGTGCGGGACGCCCACAGATCGTCGTTCCCCACTTCGGCGATCAATTCGACAATGCTGCACGATTAAAGGGGGGTGATGTGGGTGCCACGATCCATCGCGACAGGTTCAAAGTCGGACAAGCCACAAACATCGTGTCGCACATATTGACTGATCCGGCGATAGCGGATGCAGCACGCCGGGCGGCAACGATCATTGCGAGAGAAGACGGCGCGGCAGAAGCCGCACGACACATCGCCGGCTTGGCGCTGACATCGCCACGGGCAATCCGCTGACATCGACTTCGAAAACTGACATTCGGTGAAATGAGCGCCAATCACCTTCCCAAATACCATCCTTGTGAGAACGGGCCGGCCTTCCCGTCGGCCGTTTCCAAACAGGAAGCGTTCGCCCTCCCCCTTCACTCCGGTTCGCGAGCGAGTTCCTGGCGCGCGATGTCGAGATCGTGGCGGAAGGCCGCGTCACCATGTAATCGCGCAATTACAGCCGCGGCGGCCTGCCGGCCTGCCGCGACCGCGCTGGCATTGTGCGCGCCGCAGATCACGCGGCTGTCGCCATAGTCGCGGGCCTGCGCCAGCAAGGCCGTGGCCCGCGTGGGGATCAGTTCGGCCAGGATGAGCGAAACCGAGGTGCCCCAACCCGTATGCCCCGAGAGATAGTCGAAGCTGGGTTCCAGCGCCGCACGCGGCTGGCACACCGGACCATCATCGACCAGGAAAGGACGCCGCCGGGCATAGACCGGCTTCACCGTATTGACTGCCGCGGCGACGTCTCCGCGCATCTTTGCGAGCAGCTTCGCCAGCGCGGGCGTTGCCGCGGCCGACAGGGTGCGGCCGGCCGCCGGGCTTGCCAGCAACAGGGTTGATGCAACAAGATCGGCAGCAGGAAGGCCCGTCGCATCAGTATCGCACCAGCGCGCCGATATAGAAGGCGCGGCCGTTCTCGATCTCTTCCCGCAACAAGCCGAAATTCGGGCCGAACATGCGTTGCGGGCGGAAGTCGGTCAGGTTCTTGCCCTGCGCGACGATCGTCCAGTGACGGCTGAGCGTCAGGCGGAGCTGCGCGTCGAACAGGTCGCTGGTGGCATAGCGCCGGTCGCCGAGCGGGTCGGTCGTCGATACCGAGTAGAGTATCGGCGACAGATGGTTCCACGCGCCCTGCACCGTGACCGGCCCGGCGGTGTAGAACAGCTTGACGTTGGCGACGGTGTTGGCGCTCTCGAACAGCCCCGACAGGCGACGGCGGGTCACATTGTCGGACAGCGTCACCTGGGGCGGCGTGGGATCGAGCAGCGTGACATTGGCCGACGCGCCCAGTCCCGCCAGCGGACCCGGCAGGAACGGCATCCGCGCCACGACCGCGTTCAGTTCGATACCCTGCACCTTGGCGCTGCTGGCATTGACCGGGCGAATGCGGGTGACGAGTTGCTGCGTGCCGTCGAACAGCTCGGTCGCCGGGTTGCGGATGATAATGATCTCATCCTTGATGTCCTTGCGGTACAGCGCGGCGGAGAACAGTACGTCGCGATTGACGTAATATTCCAGGCTCAGGTCGTAATTGTCCGAGCGGCGCGGCTTCAGGTCGGGATTGCCCGAGGTGATGCTGATCGCACCGGTCGAGCTGTTGACGTTGACGCTCTCGCGCGCGGCGAGGTCGTCGTAATTGGGGCGGCCGAGCGTCCGGCTATAGGCGGCGCGGAACCGCAGCCGGTCGGTCAGGTCCCAGTCGAACTGCGCGGAGGGCAGCCAGTCCTGATAATGCTGACCCTGCTGTCCCCAGCTATAGGTCGCACCGCGCAGGCGATAGGAGCCAGTGGTCAGCGTCGTATCCTCGAACCGCACGCCCGCCGTGAGCCGCGCCGTGCCGAGCGCGTAGCGCGCCATCAGATAGCCCGCGACGATATTCTCCGTTAGGTTGTAATCGGATTGCAGGCTGTTGCCCGTATTGGCCGAATTGGCGGTGAAGCCGCTGCGATTGGCCGTGAAAAAGGATCGCGCCGCGCCCGGATCGACGAACAGCATCGTCTGTCCGCCGCCATTGTACGGCCTATAGGTCTCGGGCGCGATCACCCCCGAAAGCAGATAGTTGGAGGTGGCGTTGGTCCGGTAATTGTCGAGCACATAGTCGTAGCGGCGGTCGAGGAAGCGCGCGAAAGCGCCCGTCCCGATCCCGAAGCCGCGATCCTCCGCCGCGAGGTTGAAGCCCAGATTGGCGCGGGCGGTCAGCGCATTCTCGCGCTGGTCCTCGGCGGTCGTGCCATATTCGAACTGCTTGTAGTTGGCGGCATTCGCGACATAGGCCGGATCGGTGAAGTTGAACTGCGCGAACTGGCCCGGCGTTATCGTATAGCCATAGGCCAGGCTGTTGGTGTTCGCGACGCGATAGGTCGCGAGGCGAGCGTCCTGGCTATAGGTCGCCACCGCGTAGTTGACGCCGAAATCGGCAAGGATGCGGTCGCCCGGCGTCAGTTCGCCGTGGAAATCGGCATAGCGCATCCGGCGGGTCTGGTAATATTGGACCAGATCGACCTGCGCATTGGCGTTGGCGACATTGCCGCCGGTCGCGGTGACACCGCTGAAATTGGTGTAGCGATTGGTCGCGCTCGTCACCGCCGTGTTCGCCGCGACCAGGTTGGACTGGCGCTCCTCGTCATTGGTATGACGGAAATCGGCCAGCGTCACCGCCGCCTTGAACATTTGATGATCGTCGAACTCCAGCTTGCCGAACATGCCATAGCGCTGACGGATATTGTCGTAATGCAGCCAGCGACGGCGATCCGGCGCGACAAAGGCGCTGGATACGTTGTTAGCGGGCGAGGTCAGCCGCGTGCCGGTGGACGGATCGAAGTACAGATAATTGTCGCTGGCCGAATTCACCGAGGCGGAGTCGCGCCGGAAGAAACTGCCCGCCACGACGACACCGAATTTGCGATCCGGCCCGAAGGTCGTCGAGGCGACCAGCTCCGCCTGGCCCGAGGGTCCGGCCTTGCCGCGCGTCCGCTCGAAATCCCATTTGCCGATGTCGAAGCGCCCGCCGACAAAGGCCTTGCCGCCGCCATCGAAGGCGCTGCGGGTGCGCAGATTGGCGATGCCACCGATCGCATTGCCGTTCATCGCGGCATTGACCGACTTATAGACATCCACCCGCGACGCCAGCGACGAGGGGATCACGTCGAGCGAGACGTTGCGCCGCCCGACCTCGTTGGCGGGCAGCGACACGCCGTCGATCTGGACGAGGTTATAGTCGGCGTTGAGGCCGCGGATCGACAGGAATTGCGCCTCGCCGCGCGCGTTGTTCTGGATGGTCGAGACGCCAGGTACGCGGGTCAGCGCCTCGCCCAGTCCGAAATCGGGGAGCGTGCCGATCTCGTCCGAACTGATGCTGTCGGAGATGACCGAAATCCCGCGCTTCGCCTCGATCTCGCGCACCGCCTGAAGCCGCGCGCCGGTCACGACGATATCGTCATTTGCATCCTGAGGGTCGGACGACGTGGTGGTCGGTGCGGTCGTCTGGGCCTGGATCGGCGTGGCAAAGGCCGACGAGAGCAACAGCAGGCTGCGCAAGGCCAGTGACGTCTTCATGATATTCCCCTCTTTCCCCGAACAGGTCGATCGCCTATTACTCACTATAGGTGACATATCTATGACGAAGCGGCCTGCGACGCAATCGTCATCCAATGAGGGCGAAAATCATGCGTGGATCGAGGATGTTGAGCGCGCTGATCGGGCTGTTGGCCAGCACCGGCGCGGCGGCTGCCGAGCGCCTTTATGCCTGTGGCGACGACCAGATTCGCGAATATGCCGTAACGGGCGACAGCGCGACCGAGACATGGCGGTGGAGCGCCGGCGCGGCCCGAGATCTGCCGTCCGCCTATCGGACCCGATTGCTGGCGCATATCGATGACTGCAAAGCCGTCGATGGGAACAAGGCGATCCTCGTCACCGCCTCGACCGGGGGCGTCGTGCTGATCGATCGGGCGAGCGGGAAAGTGCGGTTCCGCGCGACCGCGCCCATGGCGCATTCGGCGGACCTGCTGCCCGGCGGCTATGCGGCGGTGGCCTTGTCGATCAACCCGGCGGGCGACCGACTGGAACTCTACAAGCTGTCGCGGAGCGAGCCTCCGCTCGCCAGCCTGCCGCTGCCTTCGGGCCATGGTGCGGTCTGGGACGCGCGGCGTCAGCGGCTGTTCGCGCTGTCGCACGATCTGATTCAGGCCTTTTCGTTCGACTCGAAGGCGGCCGCGCCCCGCCTGACCGAGGCCGCCCGCTGGACGCTGCCGGGGCGACGCGACGGGCACGATCTGTCGCCGACGCCCGGAGGCGGCTATGTCGTCACCACCGATGACGGGGCATGGACCTTCGATCCCGACCGTGGCGATTTCGCGCCGATCCCGGCGCTGAACCCTAAGCTGCGGGTCAAGGCGGTCAGCGTGACGAAGGAGACGATGGCGTGGGTGCAGGCGGAGGAAAGCTGGTGGGCGCATGGCTTCACGGTCGCCGATCGCGATACGGGCCGTCAGCATCGGTTCGAGACGCCGGGGATGAAGCTCTACAAGGTCCGCTGGATTCCGTGACATGGCGCCGGGCCTGCGCGACCTATGGCACGGCCCATTTCGGCAAGAGCCTGTTGTGGAGCGGCAGCGATCTGCTGACCCTCTATCTGCTCGTCTCGGTCTACAGGCTGGACCCGATGACGGCGGGGACGCTGTTCTTGATCGGATTGGCGGCCAATGCACTGGCCGATTTCGCCGTGGGCAACCACCTTGCGCGCCGTCCCCGTCATGCGGCGCCGATCGCGGGGGTCGCGCTGCTGGTGTCGGGGATCAGTTTCCCGGCGACGGTGCTGCTTGCCCCCTATGGCGCGGCCGCGCTGCTGGCGGCGACTTTGCTGTTCCGCATCGCCTATTCCGGGGTAGACGTGCCGCACAATGCGCTGCTCACCCGGTTGGGCGACACCCCCGCCCGTGCCATCGGACTAGCGCGCGGGCGGACGGTGGGGACGGCGCTCGCCTCGCTGGTGGCGGCCGGAGCTGCCAGCGGCGGCAAGGACATGGACACCGCCGCGCTGTTGTGGGCGATCGCGGCTGGTGGCGTCCTGATCGGGGCGATGATGGTGCCGCTGCTGATCGCTTTCACGCCCCGATCGTCGGCGATCGGGGCAGAGCGGTCGGTCACGCCATCCCTGCCAGTGCCCTTTATGGCGGCCAGCGTGATCGGCATCGTCGCGCTGGGGGCGCTGGCCAAGGCGGTGCTGCACCTGCCTGGTGCCTGGCATCGTGGCGATGACGGTACGGCGATCCTGACCATGCTGATCCTGGGCCGAACCGCCTCCGCCCTACTGCCCATCCGCCTGCGCGACGCGCGCCATGGACTGACGCTGCTGGCCATGATCTATGCCATGGCCGCGTTCGTTGCGATCGGGTTCGCGTGGAATGCGGGGCTGGCGATGCTGGCCCTGCTGGGCCTGACTTTGGGAACGACGAACCTGATCGGCTGGGCGATCCTGCCGGTGCTGGGAGCGGGCCCGCGCGGTTACGGCCTCTATACCATGGTATCGAAGCTGGCGCTGGGCGCGGCGGGGCTGGCGCTGGCCGGAGGACTGGGGCGAGTGCCAAGCTTCCACGGACAGCTATATCGCCTTCGTCCTCCTGGTCGGCGCGGGCTGCGTCGTTACGGCCTTGTTGCTGCTCATACCCAGCTTGACACGATCGCCCGCGCAAGGCTTGCCAGCCGCATGAACGCGATAACCGCAGGCGATTATCCGACGCATTTCCTCCGGGAAGACGGGCGCCGCACCGCAACCGCCAATGAGCGTGTCGTGATGGACCTGTTGTCGCGTCACGGCCCGTCGAGTCGCGCCGACCTTGCCCGGATGACCGGCCTGGCCCCGCATTCGATCACCCGTCTGGTCGAGCCGCTGATCGCGCGCGGTCTGCTGCGCGAGGCGCTGCCCGTCGCAGCGGGACGCGGCAAGCCGGCCGCTAAGCTGGCCCTGGAAGGTGACGCCGCGTTCGCGGTCGGTCTGTCGGTGATGACCGACGCCGTGTCACTGGTGCTGCTCGACCTGGCCGGCCGGGTGCAGAGCGGTCGCAGCGAGCGGCTGTCCGACACCGAGATCCAGCCCGCCTGCCACCAGATCCGCCAGATGATCGACACCGCGATCACCGATGCCGGGCGCGATCGATCGACGCTGATCGGGATCGGGGTCGGCGTCACCGGCTACTTTATCGGCGACGGCGCCAGGCTGAACCCGCCCCGGCTGCTCGATCCCTGGGCACTGGTGCCGCTCGACACGATCTTGGCCGAGACGTTGGCCGAAAAGGTCTGGATCGACAATGACGGCAATGTCGCCGCCATCGGCGAGGCGATGCTGGGCCATGGGCGCGTGTCACGCGACTTCGCCTATCTTTATTTCTCCGCCGGTTTTGGTGGCGGGATCATCTCGCAGGGGCTGCCGCTGCGCGGGAGGCATGGCAATGCGGGCGAGTTCGCCTCGATCCTGCCGGCGGATTGGCCACAGCCCAATCTCGAGGCGCTGCGCATGACCTTCGACGCGCATGGCAAGACATTTCCCGATCTGCACGCGATGCTGGCCGACTTCGATGCTGGCCACCCCGCGGTCGATACGTGGCTGGACCGCTGCCTGCCGTCGCTCAACCTGGTCGCATCGGCGATTTCGGCGACGATCGACCCCGGAGCGATCGTATTGGGCGGACGCCTGCCCGCGTCGCTGGCATCGCGGATCGCCGAGCGGATACGTATCACCAATCCCGAGCGGCGCGGTTTCCACCGCCCCTCCGCCCGGATCGTTCCATCGACGATCGATGGCGATGCGGCGGCCGTCGGCGCGGCGACCCTTCCCCTGCGGGCCGCCTTCTTCGATCCGGAAGCGGGGCACGTGCTCACGGGAGACTGAGGCGTATTCTCATTACTCCATCTCACCTGGGCATCCTCCGCCCGTCTCGCGTGCCGCTCCCAATAGGAATTAGTGCGCGCGTCCGCCGAAATATCGCCCGATCGGCGTGCTAGCGTGGACCGCCAGGTACG
>NZ_JAXCMJ010000064.1:0-14781 GCF_038084995.1 Sphingomonas sp. 2378 | reverse complement strand
TGTCGCCACCCGCTACGACAAACTCGCCGCCAACTTCCTGTCAGGCGTCGCCATCGCAACCGCCCTCGCCTTCTGGCTCTGATTGAGTCTCAGCCCTAGACGTCCCGGTTCAAGCGCACGCCCTGTTCAGCTTAGCGCAGACATGGCCGTCGGCAAATCAAAGGAATCGTAATCATTGCCCTTACAATCGCGCTATAGTCACTTGCTTTATAACAACTTCCAGATTGGTTGGGCTTTCGCTCGCGTCAACGGTCAAGGTTAGATTCTGTACCAGACAATTGGTGGGTACCATGAATGCTTGGCTCACGCTGCGGCCTCTCGGATGTCCCATGACCTGCAACCGTGTTAATTGCGTACCATTCTGACACGTAATTGACCAAGTTAAGTTTCCGCCTGGTGAGACAGCATCGTTGTCTACAGTCAGTTTATAACGGCCTGGTGGCAACATCTGGCGTTGCTGAACGGCGATACCAGTCGTGCCTGAGCCAGCCTCTACTTCAAGATTACCGCCATCCTTTTGAGCTTGGATGCTACCGTCACTGGCTAACGTCCAATCAAAAGCCGCGGGTATGTCGGGCAGATGCCTAAAACTGGGATCGCGTACGCCACTCCGATCGGCACCGGGCCGCAACAGAGCATATGCAGCCCAAGATACATCATATTGCTGCGCGTCGAGGCTGCGCGAAATCAGCGCCGACAAGGCGGCGGGCTGAAGGGGCACGCCCGCACGGGTCGCCATTACAAACAATCGAACAGCCGTGGCTGGCTGCACCTGCGGATCGCTACCGACAAACCACAGAAACGCATCGTACCACAATGGCTTGCGTCCTAAGCGCTTTGCCAATTGCCATGCGACCGCCGGATCGTCGGCGGCGCTGCCGAGCACCGGAAACAAAATGTCGCGTGCGGCAAGCGATGTACGTAGCGCACGATCATAGCTGTCGAGCGCGCCGATAACATCTCCTTTCGTGACGTGATATTCGATCGCCCACAAATGGGTCTGAAGATTGCGGCGTGAAAGTCGTTGCGCATAGGCCAATAATGTGGCCGCGTTCTTCATATCGCCGGTACCGTTGGCAATCAGGCCCAGCGTCTGCACTGCGGCAACCACCGTTGGATCCCGGCGTAGCGCTTTCAGAGCTAGCTGCCGCGACGTGGCAAGATAACCAGCTTCCAAATCAACATAGGAGCGAAGACCAAGAATTTTTGCATTCGATCCATTAAGCGATCCCGCTGTTCGTGGATCAGTTCGCGCGACATAAACACCGAGCGTCTGAGCACCGATCCATACGCCCACCGCAGCCACGCCGAGCGCTAGGGCGATCCGTGCCAATCCGCCTGGCCGCGCAACGCGCGGTGCTACACGGCTCATCCCGCGAGGCCTCCACTAGAGCGAGTGTCGTCACGACCATAACCGTAACCATAGTCATAGCCATACCCCGTCATCGAGCGCCGGGCTTCGAACTTAGTCAACACGCCTCCGATAATATGCGCGTTTGCACTGACAAGCCGGTTGATGCCGGTAGCGACCAGACTGGCGCGGATTCCATGCGACTCGACGGCATAGATGACGCCCTCGACTCGGCTGGCGATCAGCGGGGCATCCGCCAGTCCCATGACAGGTGGACTATCGATCACCACATGGTCGAAACGCTCAAGCAACTCACCTAGCAGCTTCTGAAGTCGCGAACTCGTCAGAAGTTCCGCCGCATTAGGCGGCAGTGGTCCTGAAGTCATAATTGCGAAGCCGAACTTTTCCGCATGGTGCAGCATCGCATCTATTTCGTCGCTGCCTGCCAGATAGTTGCTCAGTCCATTGTCGTGACTGACGCCAATAAGGCTGTGCATTGACGGCGAGCGCATATCCCCGTCGACCAACACCACGCGTCGCTGCGCACGCGCCAACAGCGCCGCTAACGCAAGAGCAGTCGTTGATTTGCCTTCAGCCGGCCGCGTACTGGTGATCGCCAGAGAGCGCGGAACACCGTGTTCAGTGGTAAACTGAAGATTTGCTTGCACAGAAAGATAAGCATCGACGAGGGACGATTTACGATCAAGAATTGCGGTTCGCGGCTCTTCATCGAGTAGCTTAGGAATCGCGCCCAACAGTGGCAGACCGAGGATACGTTGCATCTCTTCCGGATCCGCGATCGCTTCGTCAGCTTGTTCCAGCAGCAGAGCAATCAACGCGCCCAGCCCTAATCCAGCAAGCAATGCGAGTGCCAAGTTGAGTGCCAGTCGAGGGCTCGACGGCTTGAGTGGTGGATCAGCCGGATCCACAACCGCGACGTTGTTAATACCAACGCCGCCAGCAATTCCAATTTCCTTATAGCGTTGCAGCAGGCCATCATACAATTGACGATTGGTGTCCACTTCCCGCTGGTAGATATTGTATTGGATCGCACGACGACGCTGATCAAGAAAGCTGTCCTTCAGCCCATTGACGCGTGCCTCTAGAAGCTGCTCGCGCTCGACCGCTTGGCGGTATTCTCCTTGAATGGACCCTGACACGCGCTGTTCCTCGCGCGCGATGCTGCGATCAATTTGGTCGAGCTGTGACTTCAAGGCCTGCGCGGCTGGATATTGCGGCTCGAACTGAACAAGCAGCTTCTGATAATCGCTGGCGACGATAGCGCGACGCGCACGCAGCGTATTAATGGCGTCATTGCGCAACGCCTCTACCGCAGTCCCCCCGCCGCTCTGCTGTAGCTTCGCCTCCGCATCGATGCGCGTCGCCCGTGCTTGCGCTAGCGCGCCGTTGAGTGAGGCGAGGTCGTCAGCGACCAGCGAGCGTTCAACGGTCTGCGTCCCCCCGGCGGCCTGCGCAGCGGGCAGGTTGATCAGCCGCTGCTGTGAGGCATAGCCGACCAACTGGCGCTCCGACGTTTCAAGCCGTTGACGCAACTGCTCCAGTCTCGTTTCTAGGAAATTCCGTGCGTAGGACGTCGCCTGGTAACGCCGCTCCAACGAAACCTTAATAAAATTGGTCGTCCAGGCGTTGACGACACGAGTGGAAAAGATTGGATCGGGGCTAACGAACGATATGTCGACCAACCGCGACAACCGCGTCGGTGTCACCGAGATGTGGTCTAGAAGGATTTCCCCCGCAACGCGCAGCCGATCACCCCGCCCGCCCGGCGTGAAACGTCCACTGATAATATTGAATGCGGGACGCTGACTAGTGTATCCAAACATTTCATAGAATTTTGGATCATCCACCAGCTTAAGTTCAGTTGCGACGCGCTCAGCCAGAATACGCGAGCGCAGCAAGCCGTATTGCGTTTGGTAAAATTCCTGGTCAGCGGCACCCGTTTCGCGCTCGACACCTTGTACCGGTGCAATATTGTTCGACTCGCGCGAAATTTCCAGTGTTGTCTTTGCTGTATATTTAGGGGTGATGAGCAACGTAGCCACCAACCCTAGGATAACACACGCAAAGGTCGTACCCGCGATCACCCATTTGCGGCGGTTAAGGATGCGCAGGTAACGACGGATCGCGGGAATCTGCTCCTGCTCTCCACGCCCAGTAAGCACAGCGCCTCCTGCAGCGGAGCGCGTCGGATAGGACATGTTCATGCGCTTCGCCTTATTGCACGATGGCGATGAGCGGCGCTGCAAGCAACGGCGCAAGGGATACGAAATCACGGAAGAGGCGACGCTGCGGGCTATCGCCGACGATCACAACGTCGTTGGCGTAGATTTGGGGATCAGCGTAATTGCCGCGCCGGATCGCATCCAGATTATACAGGCCGGCGATCCGCTGATTTCCGACAGTTCGCAAAATGACGACATCATCCTGCTTTGCGAATTCGGACAATCCCTTGGCGGAGGCGATCGCGCGCAGGAGCGTCATTTGGTTTGTAACTGGGTACAGGCCCGGGGCAGCGACTTGACCGTCAACCGTTACGACCTGACTGACAGAGTCTTTAATATTAACAGTCACATCTGGGCGCTTAACCCCTGCGCGCGCCAATGCGGAAGCGATGCTTGACGACAGTTCCTGGGCGGTCTTTCCACCAGCGTCGAGCGTACCGATCAGAGGCATGGCGATCCGCCCGCTGCCGTCGACCTGTACATCTCGTGTGAATTCGGGAATTCCGAACACATCAACGCTGATGTTGTCGAGCGGGCCAATCAGGCTCTGCCGATCCGGTGCGATCAAGTCGCCACGTGTCGGAGCCGGCATCATGGTCTGGGAATCGAGAACCTTCAGGGTCGAGGAACTGCGTAGCGGCGTGCGGCTAACACAGCCGGTCGCTAGAACGGCGACACTCGCCACCAACGTCAAAGATTTACGCATTGAGAACAACAGTCTCCTGATGTAACCCTGCCCGGGCACTGGCGCTCTATAGAGTTGAACGTTCATCCGGTAAAGCCAAGGATGGTGGCACCGTGAGTGCTGCCGCCGCCACCAAGACCGCCATGATGATTGGGGTTCGCGCCGGATAGTCAGTGAAGCTGGCAAGCAGCACCAGGGTAATAATGATGCTACCCAGCCTTGCGCGCAGTGTCTCGCCATCTGGCGTGTGTCGCCATACGATCCATACCCGGCGCGCGAACCACGCCAGCGCTGCAAGCAGCAACAAGGCGCCCGGAATCCCGGCTTCAATTAGCAGTTCAAGAAAATCGTTATGCGCATGGTTGAAATAGGTCGGCTTCAGCAGTCGGTCAGGCTCCACTACAGCGAACAACGTTGCGAAGCCGCCTTGCCCCGCGCCCAGCGGCATGTAAGTACGGATCATGTCGAGCACGACCGGCAGCGCGCGGATTCGCATGTCGTCGCCGATTACGGCATCGGTCAATCGGTCTAGCGATGCCGATCGCCCAGCATAGAGACTGGCAGCGACTATTCCGGCGCACACCAGCAACCCAGCTACGCCGACCAGAAACGCGGTACGCCGCGACATGCGCAGTTTCGCACGCCGCACGACGCTGATCACCAGCACCATTCCCGACAATAGCGCGAGCAACCCCAGCATCAATCCAGCCCGGGACCCCGTCGCTAGAATCATCAGCATAAACCAGATGACGGTGATGCCGCTCGCGGCAACGCGCCAATGCAGCAACGGGCGGGTGGTCGCCCACTGCAAGGCGGCCACGATACCGATCGACAGAAATAACGCCTGATGGTTGCGATTGGCCAGCAAGCCACTGGCAAAGCCCAGACGTTCATTGATGAACGGGTTGTCGAATGTGCTGCCCGCAAATTGCATGGCAGCCAGGACGCTTGACAAGCCCACCATGGCCACCAAAAATGGGACAATCAGTTTAAGTTCCCGGCGCGGCACTGCGGCCACCAGCAGCAGCGTGCAAATCGGGACGATAAGGGCGAACAGCGCGTTAAGTGCGCCATCCGGCACGATTGCCGCAGGCCGCCAGGCATCGGCCGTCTCAGGCACGAGCACGCCGATATTGAACGCTGTGCGCCCAGGCAGCGCTGCCCACAACGCAGGAGGCAGGGGCACCAGTTGCAGCAGCACGATCAGCACAGCGGCCGCCAATATGAAACCCAGACCGCGATAATGCCTCATGTCGAAGCGTTGTGCCGAGCCAATCGCTATGGCGACCAGCAACATCGCACCGGTACGCACGACCGCCTGACCCAATGTATCGGGGAAGGATGCCCCTCCAGTCAGCGTGGCCAGAGCGAGCATGGCCGCCAGCAGGAGGGTGGCAAGTGCAGGCCATTTGACAGAGTGTCGGGAAGCAGCGGAACGCATAAAGGAGGTCATCCGGGCTGGTCGTTCAATAGATGGATGGGATTTTATAAGTGGAGCGAGTTCAGACCTGTTGTCCAGCGCCGTTACGCCAGCGCCCGCTGGGCGCATGCCAGTAGATCCACTGGCCAATCGTGCGATCGTACCAACGATAACCGTTCGCGATGTCGGCAGGGCGTGTATCGCTGGTGCCGGACGGCCAGCCCTGCTCGGTAGAAGGAGGCCAGCCAGGATTGGAATGGACGATACCCGACCCCAGTATCGCCACGCGCGGATCACGGAGCCCGGCGGCAGTATTGCCAATCACCGACCAACCGCTACACTCCGCGTCGCCAGCAATTGCCAGCGTAGTGCCGCCGTCACCCGACCCACCCCACCGCGGGCGATTCTCGAAGGCATTGCCGATCACGCGGATTGCCCGGCTGCCTCGGGCTGCGACGCCAACCCCCGCGGCCATGTTGGCAAAGCTGTTGGCGATCACGCCCAGCTTTTCCGAATGATCGAGCACTAGGCCATCAGTCCCGCACCATTCGAAGCGGTTGCCGGTCAACTCCATCCCTGAGCAATTTGTTAGTCGGATACCCGGTGCGCGGTTTGTCCTGCCAGCACTGATGAAGTTGTTGGTGATACGGCAATCGGTCCCGCCGCCTTCAATATCAATTGCGACGCCGTCGATTGAATCGAAGACGCAGCCATTCATCGACGGCCCCATGAAGAACGGCTCGACATCGCTGCCGCGCGCCAATCGGCGCATACTGCGCACGCCAAATGGGCCCGAGAAAAATGTACAGTCGCTCAGCCGTGAATCAACTGTGTCGACTAGTACTAGCGGGCAAGAAGCGAAGAAACAGCGCGCGAACGCCACACTCTCGCTAATCCCAACCCGCCCGACGGGCTGAGCGTCGCATTGCGAAGTGACAGTGGTGCGATCCTCGTCGCCGAAAAAACGGCAGTCGCGGAACGACACATGGTGATGATCGTCAAGAAGCGTGTTGATACGGTAGAAGTTCACATTGTCGAACAACACATGCTCGACATGGATCAGGTGCAGGTCGATCCCTGGCTCGGCACGATCCACCGGCGCGATAGTCAGATCGCGGATAACTGCGCCCCCGGCGCGGCGATCGAACCCGGCACCGGCCATCCGCAGCACGCCGTTTCTGCCTAGCTTGATCGTTGCGCGGTACACACCGGTTCCGATCAGGCAGGCATCAGGCGGTAAATCTATCGTCCGGCTGATCAGTATCGGCCCGTCGATCAACACCGCTGCGCCACTGGCTAACGCGGCTTCCAGCATAGCGGTATCGTCTGTCGTGCCATCCATCCGGGCACCGAACGCCCGCGGTGACACCATCCCCGACGAGTGGTGCCGCATTGCTGCATCCGGCGTCGAGGGCGCAGGCGCGCGGGATTGCCCGGATACCGCGCTGCCGATCCCCATGCCGACCCCGGCACTGCTGGCCATCGCCAGCGCAGCCAGCACGCGGCGGCGCTGGCGATCGGGATCGGGAGCGTTCGTGTCCACGCCGCGGTTCAGCGCGAGAAGCAAATAAGGTCATTCGCCTCATCGGCGACGAACATCCGCCGCAACTCGGCACGCGCGGCATCACCGTCCAACGTCAAATTATTGATCATCAGATGCGGCAGGTGAGGCAGAATGAGATCGCAGAAGGCGTCGGAATCGACTCCGGCGACGTTTCGTAGGTGATGCGGTAGGAATTCGACGAACAGGCGCTGCGCACCCGCCAGCAGTCGCTGCATGCCGCGCAACGCAAAGACCTCCGAGCCTTCGATATCCATCACGATCGTATCGAACGTGCCGTCCAGCGCATCGTCGAGCCGCCGCATAGGCACCCGCACGATCGATGGATTGTCGTAGGTATAGCGATGATCCGCGACGATCGGACGCCGCTTGGCCCCGCCAGAATTCTGGCGACTGAGTATGAATTCAATCTCCCCATCCGCCTCGCCAGCGGCATAGCCGTGCAAGGCGACATTGGTGGTACCATTCAGCGCCAGATTGGCCGAGAGGAAGCGATAGGTTTCAGGATTGGCCTCAATCGCGGTCACCTGCGCCACGTGTCGTGCGACCGGAATCACCAGCGTGCCGACATGCGCGCCGACGAACAGCACCCGTGATGCCGGATCGGTCGCCGCGTTGATCGCCTCCACCTCATGATCCGACCAAGCCAAGTTGCGGCGCAGGACGTTAGCCAGGGCAATATCCGAAGCTGCAATCGAGAAAACGCCATTGGGCGTACGATAGATGGTGCCCATCAGGTTCTGGCTGGGCAGGTGTCGCGTCACCGTACGGATACGACGGCCCAGCGCAGTCCTCAATCGTGTCACCGCTGATCGCATAAGCCGCTCGTTTCAGTTTTCAGTGTAGGAAGGCATAGTGCCGCCCTATCGGGTTCGATCGGAGAGGGCAACTGTATGCAGCGCGACGGCAACTGCATTGACTAGCGACGGCGAAGCGCCTTTAGCACCTGCATGACCGTCTCCGTCAGCACTTTGTTTAGTACCGCCAGCCTAGTCATGGTCCGGTCGGCCGGCGTAGCCGCGCGCACGCTAAGCCTGTTGACGCTGTCGGCCGGAATGCCCGCTGAACGCTTTGCGCCCTATGCGACAGCCTTCGTTCTATCCGAACTGGCCCGGTGTGCAACTGATTTCGGGCTCGACCCGGTCGTACTGCGTCGAGCCGAGGGACTGCCGCTGCCGGAGCAGCGCCCGATGCTGCGCGCCGCGCTGGCGATCCGCGGCGCGCACGGTCTGATGGCCGCGCTGATCGTGCTGATGCTGCTGATCAGCATCTTCCCGCTCGACGTGTTGCTGGCGGTCGCGGGGCTGCAGTTCCTGTCACAAGGTTTGTTGCAGCTGGGGCTCAACTGGCGGCAAGTGAACAATTCGGCGCATCGGTGTGCGCCGCTGCTGCTGTGCCTGTACGCGACCGTCGTCGGGCTGGCCGCGCTCGGTTATTTCCATCCAGCCTGGGGGCTTGTCCCGTTGCCGCTGCTATTGTTCGGCGAGCTGGCGTTCGCGATCATCCTGCTGACCCCGCTGTCCGCACCGCGGTTGGCCGACCTGCGTAGCGGCTATGCCACGCTCGTTCCGCAGGCCCTGCCGATGGCCGGGATCATGCTGCTGGCGTTCGTCAACACGCGGGCCGATGCGCTGATCGTGAACCATTTTGCCACACCGGCTGAGGTCGGGGAATATTTGTATCTGGCTCGCTGGGTCGATCTGGCGCCGATGCTGGTAACCGGCGTCGCGCTTCCCCTGGTGGGTAAGGTAGGCAAGATGGGTGGGAGCGACCTGCGGCGTCGCGTGTTACCGCTGGCGATCATGGGGGCAGGGCTGGCGATGGTGCCCTTCGCCCTCATGCAGGTCGCTGCGTTGCTTAACTCGGTCTATGCGCAGGACGCGGTGCTACGCATGCTGCTGGCCTGCATCGCGACCTGTCGCGTCGCCTTGTCGGTGACCACGATGCTGTTGCTGGCACAGTGGCGCGATCGCCTGCTCGTACGGGCAGTGGCAGCGTCGAGTGTGCTGGTGCTGGCACTGACCTGGACGATGGGTGCCGAGTTGGGGATGCACGGCATCGCAATCGGCGTGTTGATCTCAGAGGCGGGTAATCTCTTGTTCCAGGCGGGCCTTCTGATAAGGCGTCCGCGATCGAAACAGCGCGTGATGTCGGGAAACGCCCATGGATAATTGTCGCGCGGTTGGCGCCAGCACTGCACGCGGATGTACGTCGTGACGAGACGGGCGACGATCCTGATTGCCGACTTCTTCGGCACGGTGAAGGAACGCGGCATCGCGGCCTATGTGCGCGATATCGAGGCAGTAGCGAACCCCGTTGCCGATACCGTGTCGCTGCGCGCACCGCACTGGGTTCGGCGACTGCCCCAGGGTGTGCAGAACCTGCTGATGGTGCTGCACGAGCAGCTAGTTGTCCCATTCCACGCGCTTCGTCTGAAGCCCGACCTGATCGTCTTTCCGTATAACTCCAGTTCGTTTCTACTGTCGCTGTCGCGACGTACCGTGCTCGTGATCCACGATCTGATCCCGTATCGCGCCGGGCATCGCGGCTCTGGACTGGCGTTCGCATATGTCGCCTGTTCAGCGCGCTGGCATGCGCGGCTGGGGCGTCGGATCGTGGCGGTGTCGCCGTTCACCGCGCGCACGCTGACAGCATTGCCGCGCTTTTCTGGCAGCGAGATCATCACCATCCCCAATTGCTTCGCCACGATGCCGGTGCTCAACCATGCCGCAGAGCCACGCCCGCGCGTCACGCTGATCTCCGGTACGGGCCCGAACAAGGCGTTTGCCCAGGCACTGGAGTTGATGGCTGATGTCGCGAGTTCCCCGCATTTCGCCGGGGTCGCTTTCGACGTCGTCGGGTTCGGCATGGAACATGGACGCGCGACCGACTTGATCGAACAGGCCCGCGCTGCCGGGTTGACCTTGCCGCCGATCACGGTCCACCCGTTGCTGCCCCGCATAGAGTTGGACGCCTTGATCGCGGCCAATGCGGTATTGTGGGCGCACAGCTTGGCTGAGGGGTTCGGCCGTGCGGTCGTCGAAGGGCGCGCCACCGGCCGTCCGGTGGTGATGAGTCGCCTGCCGGTATTCCGCCCACTATACGACGATTATACCTTCGCTTATGCCAATGGCGACAGTGCTGGCTTCCGCTCCGCACTGACCCGTGCATTGGATGCTGCATCGGTCGTCCGGCCGTATAGGCTGGTGGAGGAGTTGCGACGCGAGGCCGTTGCCGGCGTGAAGGAGCTGCTCGGCAAGTGAATAACGTTAATCCCGTGATCGCCGTGACACCTCGCCCGAACCTGCGCTTCTGGGTGCCAACGCTGCTGATCCCGTTCCTGACGATGGTCGGGATGCTGCTGTGGCAGGGTGATGCCGGAGGGGCGTTCCGTGTGCTGCAACTGGCATTCGGTTGGGCGGTGGTGATCCAATTCTTGCTCGTGCTAACTAGGGTTTTTACCTGCGGTTGGTACGAATTGTTCGCCTATGTCCTACACATGCTAGCAACCGGGGCGGCAGCGCTGACTGTCACGTTCCGTCTCGAAATGTACCCGCAAGACTTGTTGTACGACCAATGCGCGCTGCTCGGGTTGGCTGGGCAGTTGATGATCGGGACGATGATACTGACTAGCCGGCCGCTCCGAACCCAGGCGCGGCTCGACCCGCGCGTCCTGACGGTCTGCGCGGTAGTCGTGTGCTCCGCCGCGCTCGTCAAATTCGGCTATTATCTGCAATATACCGGGTTGCAGAGCGGCGCACATCTGGAAATCTACACCGATGGCGACGCCGTGCGCGACAACTCACCCGCCCCAATCCGCATCTTGGCCGCCGGCTCGCCGCTGATCGCGTTGCTGGCGATGACCCAACCCGGCCTGCCGCGCTGGTGCCGCGTACTGGGGATGGTGGCGGTGATGCTGGAATTCGCGATTGGCATCCGTAGCCGCCCCCTGTTCATCATCCTGTCGGCGCTGTCACTGATTCAGTACCGCATTCACTTCACTCCTGCGCGTAAAGTGTTCGTGGTGGTAGCCGCGGTGCTAGCGATCATCGCGATCGCGTGCATCGGTTACTTCCGCGAACACAATTCAGTCGGCGCCGAGGAATATTTTTGGATCATCCTTGAGAGTTTGTTCGGCATCTTTGAGGCCGGGGTGTTCGGCGCGCAGATTCCCGACACCACTCCGATTATCGTCGGGCAGATCTGGCCACTGCTTGCTCCGACCCCGTTGGGCAGCGTCGATACCGTGGCCAAGCTGTTGACCTCGACCTTCACGCCCAAGGCCTATGTCGCCGGGTTCGGTTATTCCTCGGCGGCATTGACCGAGACGGTAATGCTGTTCGGACCATTGCTGTCAGGCGTTCTGTATCCGTTGATCGTGCTCGGAATCTTGCGGATGATCCGCGCCGCGGTCACCTCGGCCCACGCCTGGAAATTCCTGTATGGGGCCTGCATGCTGCCGATCGCTTTCTACATTTGGCGCGCCGAATTGTGGCAATTGGTGGTGCCCGCAATCAAGGCGTTGCCGTTTATCGCGATCCTGCTGTGCGTCGACGCCTATGTGCGGCTGGGCAAGCCGCGTGCGGCGTTGCGCCCGGCACCGGCCGACCGGGCGACACCGCCCGCATGACGCGCGGCCGCCTGCTCGTCCTGACGCCACGTTTCCCTTATCCGGTGATCGGTGGGGATCGGCTGCGCATCCATGCGATCTGTCGTGCACTGGCGCGTGATCATTCGTTGACGCTGCTGTCGCTGTGCGAGCGGCGTGAGGATTTTGATCCCGCGCTGGTTGATGATGCCGTCTTCGACCGGATCGAGCGCGTCCATCTGCCACGCTGGCGGTCGCTGGCACAAACCGCGCTGGCAATCCCCGGGCGTACGCCCCTCCAGGTCGCTTACTATCGCTCGCCCGCCTTCGCGCGACGCGTGGCGGCGCTGCTGCCGCAGCATGATCTGGCGCTAGCGCACCTGATCCGCACAGGCGATCATCTTCTGCGTGAGCGCACGATCCCGACCGTGCTAGAGATGACCGACGCGATCTCGATGAACTATGCGCGCGTGCGCGAACATGGCGTCAAAGGGATACGCGCACGCATCTATGCGATCGAGCAGGCGCGGTTACGGGCCTATGAAGCGCGGATGCCGCGCTATTTCGACACGGTCAGCCTGATCGCGGACACTGATGCAGCGAACCTATGGGGAAACGATCTGCCGTCCAATCTGGTGGTGGCGTCGAACGGCGTCGATTGCGACGCGCTGCCGTTTCGCGACCGCACAGGCAATCCGCCGGTCGCGGTGTTCATCGGCAACATGCATTCCGCGCAGAACATGGATGCGTGTCGATATTTCGTACAGGATATCCTCCCGCTCTTGCCCGAGGCTACCGTTCGGGAATTCCGCATTGTAGGGCGGATTCGTGACGGGGATGCGGCGTGGTTGCGCCAACATCCACGCGTGACGGTCACTGGAGAGGTGGCATCGATTCCGGCGGAGGTCGCCGATGCCGCAATCGGGGTTTGCCCGGTGCGAATTGGTGCCGGTGTGCAGAACAAAGTACTCGAATATATGGCGCTAGGCCTGCCGACCGTATCCTCCCCGGTCGGCCACGAAGGGTTGGCGGCGGTTGCATCGCGCGACCTGCTTGTCGCCGCGACACCCACCGATTTCGTGGCGGCGATAGAGCAGATCATCACCGATCCGGCATTGGCGACAGCGCTGGCGCGTCACGCCCGGCAGTTCGTCGAGGAGCGACACGGATGGGACGCAACGTTACGTCCGCTGACCGACCGGATCGGTGCCATGATCGCTACTTCGACCCGAAGCCGGATAGCATCGTCGGCCCGGTCTTGAGTGCAATGAGCGTGTCGAGCCATAGCGAGAAATTCTTAATATAATAAAAGTCGTAGCTCAGCTTCTGGTCGATGTCGCTCAGTTCTGCGACATGCCCTTGTTTCACCTGCGCCCAGCCAGTGATGCCTGGCCGTACGATGTGTCGATAACGATAAAAGGGAATTTCATTCTCGTACCAGCGCGATAATGCCACTGCCTCTGGACGTGGACCGATAAAGCTCATTTCTCCCCGCAGCACGTTCAGTATCTGCGGCAACTCATCCAGCCGGGTGCGCCGCAGGAAGCGGCCGATCTTGGTAATCCGCACGTCGTCACTCAGTGTAATTGCATCGGTACGGGCATCGATGTCACAGGAGAGGGCCTCACGTGGACGCATGGTACGGAACTTGAACATGGGAAACACGTGCCCACGGTAGCCCATACGCTCCTGTACGAAGAACACTGGCCCTTTCGAACTCGACCAGATCAGCAATCCTATGATTGCCATCGGGAGCAATAGCAGCGGCAACAGGATAAGCGCGCCGAGCACATCGACTAACCGCTTCACCCGGCGATAGGCTAGATTGGGGAGCAGCGATCCGAAACTGTTTTCCGACATATGTTCGATCGCAACTCGGCCGGTCAGCGATTCCCACACCTGCTTAGTATGATAAACGGGATGGCCACGGATTGCGGCTTCGGCCAGCATCCGTTCCCATTCATTGTCATGGTCGTAGCGCAGGTCGGCGACGATCGCCTCGTTAGGCTTATCGGGGAGTTTCGGGCGCTCCATGATCGTCCAGTCGACCTCGCGGATGTCATAGAGTAAGGCCGTAGCGCCGTGCGGAACGACATTGAAATGCGCACGGCTCGACCGTTCGCGGATAAGGAAGATTATAAAGGCCCCAATCAGCGTCGATACGAAGCTGATTGATAGGAAAATCCCTGAGTAATTGATGCGCATGCCCAGCAACACCGCTGTCATCACGCCGAAAACGGCGCCGAACGAGGGCAGCAACATGCCGAAGGCGCCCGTGCCAGGATAGGCCGTCATCCGCCGGATCAAAGCAAAACCGATGACGATCGCGATCGCTGAACCGAGTGCGCTCGATCGGAACGGCGGTTCGTTGACGACTCCAAATCGCAACCAGAACGCAGTTATTGCCGCAGGCAGAGCAACCCCGGCGACCAGCAACAACAGTAACTGGGTGATCGGAAGATCGAGAACGGTCGGACGTCGACGAGAGCGCATTGAGCGTTCAAATTGCATCAGCACACACTTAAACTCCCATATAGCTGATGACACCGGACCATCGCGACTGCCTAAGCTGAAACGTTGACGATCACACGCTCACCGAGTCATAGCGGTCTTGCCGGAAACCCCGGCCCCCGGAAAAGGGGGAGGATGCACGGCTGGCCGGTCAAAGCGCTGGAATAACCGAAGCGCTACATCAATGCCAGCCTGCTTGCACTACCATGGTCGCCAGCGGATTCAGAGTGTCAGTTGAGGTCGTAGGACCGTAGTAATTGTCAGAGTCGTTGAAGGATTGAAGTTCCATCAAGCGGCATCCCGCGAGCGTCGAGCGGGTGGCTTGACGTGACCCCGGTCTTTCATCCAGCGGCAACCAGAGACCGACCGTGGTTTTCGCGCATAAGCGCAGGTGAAGCAACGGGCGGGGTTAACCCCGCCCG
>NZ_JAXCMJ010000063.1:0-16405 GCF_038084995.1 Sphingomonas sp. 2378 | reverse complement strand
AAGCAGATGGAAATGCCAGTTGCGCTCGTCGTTCGCGGCGGTCGGCGCGTGCAGTGCGATATAATAGCGCAGGCCTCGGCGAGCCAATTCGCTCCCCATTGCCTTCATGACCCTGCGGCATCCGTTGAGATCGAGATCCGCCGACAACTCGCCGGTGATCCGGCGCTGGACGATGCCGCCGCGGCCCTCGCGGAGGTGGACCAGTCCATCGGGATCATGCTCTTTCAACCAGCCGGCGCAATCGGTGATGTCGGCGTCCACCTGGAAGGGGTGCGTCCGGCTCTTCGAGCCCCCGTCCGTTCGTCCCGCCTTCTCGACCCGGTGGGCCTCCGGATCGGCCATGATCCGCTCGAGGGCGGTCATGAGCGCTGGCGGGATGTCGGGTTGCTGCATCATGGCGCGCAGCGCTTTCGGGTCGAATCGCTCGGCCAGGCAGATGCCGTCGGGATGGCCGCTGTCCTCATGGGCGAGCACGGTGGCGAAGAAGGCGCCGGCATCGCCCGGGATGTTGGTTTCGATCATCGCCGCGCCATCACCGCCGCGCGCGAGGGCTTCATCGCGCGCCACATAGCCGACATGCGCGACGGCGTCATGGACCTCGACCGGGACGGCGAGCGCGACGGCGTCTTCGCGCGTCACATAACCGACGTGGCCGACGGGATCGGCGGCCTCACCGTCATTGGTGCGGCATGCCCCATCCACCCCCTTGGTGATTTTCGTCAGCTTGAAGTGGAACGCTTGCCGCCCGTCCGGGGTGCACAGTCGGCCGACCGGCGGACGGGGCCTATGAAAGCGCGCCGGCGGCAGACCGCGCGACTGACGAGCCGGCCGCTCAGCCGCGACCTGACGCTTCGGCTGGTCGATCGTCCGGCGTCGCTGCAGGCCCATGACGTCGGTCTCGCGCCCGGTGATATCGTCATCGGACATGCGCGAGCGGTATCGCCCGATGGCGGCACGTGCGCGGGCAGCCTCGTGCGAGTTCATCTCGGCCGGGGGTTCGAAGTCGAAGGCGAGCTGTGATGTCATGGTCGATAGTGTCCACCGGATACTATCGATGCACAATAGAAATTGTGCATGACATGTGTCTCCACGGTTTATAGGATGAACCGGGAAGATTTACGGCTTATTGCCGCCACCGTCGATGACGACGGTGATTTTCGCGAAGCGACCGCTCGCCAGAGCTTTCCCTTTGTCGGGTGTGCCGCATACCCGACAAAGGTCTTGCGCAACTTGAATCGTTCGGGACTGTGTTCCCGAATAATGGGGTTAGAATGCCGGTTAATTCGCGGACCTGGGTCGACCGGGGACTGTGTTCCCCAAAAATGGGGTTAGAATGCCGCTTAATTCGCGGACCTGGATCGACCGGGGACTGTGTTCCCTAAAAATGGGATTAGAATGCCGCTTAATTCGCGGGCCTGGATCGCACCGGGGACTGTGTTCCCTAAAAATGGGATTAGAATGCCGCTTAATTCGCGGGCCTGGATCGCACCGGGGACTGTGTTCCCCAAAAATGGGGTTAGAATGCCGCTTAATTCGCGGGCCTGGATCGCACCGGGGAATGTGTTCCCCAAAAATGGGGTTAGAATGCCGCTTAATTCGCGGGCCTGGATCGCACCGGGGAATGTGTTCCCTAAAAAGGGGTTAGAATACCGCGCAGCTCGGGTTTCATGAGAACACGAACTCGAAATGGAGTAAGGCTCGCGCACAGATTTGCCAGCGAGGATCAAGACGGCGCTCGCTCGCGAGCGCAAGGCCGCCATTCCGCCGGCCGCGCTTTTCCATGCTGCCTTCACGCGAGCGCGTGACGAGGGGCTGGTCGAGCATGACGATGCATCGGCATCACCGATGGCTGACGAAGCACGCGGCGCGCCTGGCGCGCTGACGACGGGGTTCGTCCTGCCGCCGGCCGATTTCGAGAAGTCCGGTCGGCCGATCCCGCGCCCGTATTGGGATGCGGTCCGGGCCTATCCCTTCCACTGCCCACTCGATCTGCCCATCGGCGACGGGACGGACTTCGAGTGGGAGGACGATCCCATGCCGCGATATGCGAGCTATGATGAGATGATCGCGCGGGACGCGGCCTTCGCTTTCTGGGCAACCGAAGCACGGCAGCGCGTCACCAACCTGTCGATGCACGTCCGGATGATGCGGGACACGCCTCGTGATGCCGACGAGGAAATCTGGCAATGGGCCGACCGCGCCTATGCGCGCATCGTCGCCCAGACCGGCGCGGACATGCCCGACCCCGATCTGTCGCGGCTGATCGACCACGATTACGACATCCTCCTGGACGACGAACGCTGCCGCATCTGGTGGCACTGGGCGGAGCGGCATTGGGCGATCACCGGCTACCTGTCTCAGCGGCATGATTATCACCTGGCGGACGATCCGTTCGACGACGACCTCATCAACGGCTGGCTGTTCCTGCTGGTCGGCCGGCACGTCACGGACGAATGGCTGCAACCTGTTTGGCTTAGGGAACGATTGTTCGACTGGCGGATGATCCCGCTGTTTGCTGCGCCTGTGCCGGCCATTCGATATCTCGTTCCCAGGACCACGCTCGTGCCGGAGGAGGCTGGAGCCCAGCAGACTGACCCGCCGTGCCGTTGACCGTTCCCACGCGATCAATTCGACGCAAGTCGATCCAGCCTTCCCGCTTTCGTCAGGGAATAGGAAGTTGGAATGCTTTCCCAAAAACCGGTCTGTGAGATAGGCCGTGGGAAAGCTCAACCTTTAGGCGCCGATCAGTATCGCGCGCGGATGACAGCAAAGAAGCTGCGCCCAGCCTCCGGGAAGCCGTCTGTCAGCGTGTAGTATGCGTCGAACAGGTTTCGCGCACCGACACCGAGTGACAGCCGCTCGGTGAGCGCTAAGTCCGTCCGAATGTCGGCCCGGACATAGCTGCCGGTACGGTAATAAACCGGGGGCGATGCCGTGGTGACGGTGGTGCGGTTGGAGGCGAACTCGACGCTGGGGGTCAGCTCCAGTCGCGTGAACGGACGCCAACTCGCATAGACGAAGCCCTTGTCGGACGGCACGTCGGTCAACTCGAATGCGGGGATGATGACGCCGGTCTGCGGGCTGATCGTGAAATCGCGCTCGATGTGCGTGTAGTTGGCGCCCAAGTCGAGCGTCGGTCCGACCCGCGCGACGATCCCAATCTCGCCGCCATAATAGTCGGCCGAACCGAGGTTGCGGCGCTGGGACGTGTTGGCCGGGAAGCCTGCCGGACGCACCGCCACGATTGCGTTGTTGATATCGCCGTAGAACAGCGCCGCAGTGACGGTCAGCGCGCCGATCGCATGGCTGCCGCCCAGCTCGTAGTTGGTCGCACGCTCGGCATTGAGGCCGGGGTTCGACGCGGCGGTTCCGAATTGCGTCGAGAAACGCTCGAACAGCGTGGGGAAGCGAGCGCGTGAGGAAATGCTGGCATAGAGCCGGCTGCTCTCGACAGGCTTCCACTCGATCCGCCCTTGCGCGTTCCAGGCATCGGCGTTGCGTAGCGGATAGCTGAAGATGCGCGCCGCGCCGCCCGTGGGCGGGGTGCCATATTCCTCCGCGCGTGACAGGTCACGCCAGTCGTAGCTCGCGCCCAGCGTCAGCACGAAGGTCGGGGTCAGGTCGCGGGCATATTCGCCAGCGATGCTGTAGGTGTCCTCGACGCTGCGCTGGCGGGGTTCGGTGAAACCGCTGGGGAAGCCCTGCTGAAACTCGTCATGCTGGTCGCGCCGATAGTGGACGGCGAGCGACAGCCGGTCCGCATCGGTCGGGCGCAGCGCCAGCTCGGCCGAGCCGCCCCAGGACTCGTCCTCGTAATAACTGTTGAACGCGCGGGCGCGGGTCTGTGTGGTTTGCGTCCGGTCGTCGAAGGCGCTGAGCAAATTGTCGAAGGTGTTGCGATAGACGCGCGTGCGCAGCGTCGCGCGGTCGCCCAGCGCGGTCGTGGAGAGGAAGTAGATGCTCTCAATGTTCCAATAGGGCCAGCTCCAGTTGCGCTGGGTGCTGATCGGGTCGGTGATATGGAGGGGCGCGTTCTTCTCGCCTTCCTGCCGGGTGTAGCTGAGCGAATATTCGTCGGTCGCGTTTGGCGTGAAACCGACCTTGGCGTTCACGCGCCAGTCGCGGGTCGCCGAGAAGTCGCGCGCGCCCCCGTTCTCGTTCGCGGTCGGCGTGAAGCTGCCCGGCAAATCCCAATGGTCGGTGTCGTTCATCGCGTAGCTTGCCTGCGCGTACCAGCGATCCCGCCGGGTGCCGATAAGGCCGAAGGCGTTGTAGCCGGCATAGTCCAGCCCACGATCGAGGTTGAGCTGGGCACGACCTTCGATCTCCAGTGTCTTGGTCGGCTTGCGGGTGACGAGGTTGACCGCGCCGCCCATCGCACCGGGGCCGTCCAGTACCGACGCATAGCCCTTGGCGACCTGGATCTGCGCCACGTCGGGGGTCAGGAAGCGGCCATAGTCGAGGCGGTTATCGGCGGGCAGATAGACGCGGATGCCGTCGATTGACACCGGCACCTGGAAGCGGTCGAAGCCGCGCACGAACAGCAACCGCTCGTTGCGCGATCCGCCGCTGTTGCCGGCGGTAACGCCGGGGATCAGGTTCGCCGCCTCGTCCAGCGACTGGCGATCGAACTTGTAGATCGCCTCCTGCCCGACCGACTCGCTGCCGATCTCAACACCTTCGGGACGCGCTCCGGTGACGATG
Organism: Sphingomonas sp. 2378; assembly: GCF_038084995.1. Lineage (NCBI taxonomy): Bacteria > Pseudomonadati > Pseudomonadota > Alphaproteobacteria > Sphingomonadales > Sphingomonadaceae > Sphingomonas > Sphingomonas sp. 2378. Next base: position 11,701 of record NZ_JAXCMJ010000063.1, on the reverse strand, counting down.
ATCTCGCCGAGCCGGAAGCTGTTGTCCTGCGCGTCGCGCGCTGCTGGGGGCGCCTCCTGCGCGAGTGCTGGCATGGCGGAGGAAGCAAGCCACAGGGCTGCGGACAGCGTGATGCGCATCGAGAATTCCCCTTTTCGTGATCGGGCCGGCTGTTACGGTCCTCGATCATCTATATACGGTCAGATATATAGCTGTTGGAGGAGTTGCCGCCGATGATCAATGCCCTGTTTGCCGCCTTGCTCTTGCAGACCGCTCCTGCCGCACACGATGTCTGTCCCGTGGTCGTCCCGCCGCCCGAGGAGATGGCGAGCTGGGCCGCACCGCGGTCACTCGATGCGGGACGCACGGCTGCCGGTGCGGCCGTGCTGACGCCGGGGGCGGCAGTGATGGCGCGTCTCTCTTCGACCCCGGACGTGCGCTACGTCGTCCGGCCGGAAAAGCCGGGCGGTTCGGTCAGCCATGGCGGCCTGTTCACCTTCACCGTCGCGACGCCCGGCCGCTACCGCATTGCGTTGGGATCGGCCGCATGGATCGACGTGCTGGCCGACGGCAAGCCGGCGACCTCGGTCGCGCACGGTCACGGCCCGGCCTGCACCGGCATCCGCAAGATGGTCGACTTCGATCTGGGTGCCGGGCGGTACGTCCTTCAGGTCGCCGGCAACGGCACTGCCGCGCTGCCGCTGATGGTGACGAAGCTGCCCGCGTGATCGGACGGGCGGCGCTGGCGCTGGGGGCGCTGGTCCTGACGGCTGCGGTCGCCGCCCCGTGGCGGTGGTCGCTGCCCGCAGGCGTTGCCGCGCCGATTGTCCCGGCGGACAATCCTATGTCGGCGGCCAAGGTCGCGCTCGGGCGGCGGCTCTTCTACGACGCGGACCTGTCGATCGACGGCACCATGTCGTGCGCGAGCTGCCATGAGCAGAAGCACGCCTTTGCGGACGGCAACGCGACGCGGCCCGGCGTCCATGGCGATCCCGGGCGCCGCAACGTACCCGGTCTCGCCAATGTCGCATGGCTGTCGAGCCTGACCTCGGCCGACCCGCGCGTCACGACACTGGAGGCGCAGGCGATGATCCCGATCTTCGGCCTGACGCCGGTCGAGATGGGGATGCATGGCAGGGAGCAGGAAATCCCGAGGCGTCTGGCGCGTGACGCCTGCTACCGCCGTCAATTCCGCGCTGCGTTTCCCGAGCGCCGTGGGAGGATCGACATGGCCAGTGTCGCGATGGCGCTGGCGAACTTCGAGCGCACGATGGTGTCGTTCGACACGCCCGCCGATCGTGGCGAGCTGCCACCTGAAGCCAGGGCCGGCAAGGCGGTGTTCGGCCGTAGCTGCGCCGGCTGTCATTCCGGTCCCCATCTTACCGATGGGCGCTTCCACGCTATCCTGTCCGTCAACCCGTCGGATCGCGGTCTGGCGGAGGTAACGGGCCGCGCCGAGGATGAAGGGCGCTTTCGCACGCCGTCCCTGCGCAATGTTGCCGTGACGGGGCCGTGGTTCCATGACGGCTCCGCGCCCACGCTCCGTGACGCCATTGCCCGCCATCCCGTCAAGCTGGACGCTACCGATACCGACCGCCTGCTCGCCTATCTGGAGGCGCTGACCGATCACGGCTTCATCGAAAGTCCCGCCTTCGCATATCCGGACGATCCCTGCGGCGGCAATTGACGACGCCGCCACAGGGACGTCGAGCGGTCATAGGCGGAAGCGGATCGTCCCGCCGATCGTGCGCGGATCGCTGGGGGTGCCGATGATCAGGCCGGAATTGCCCGCCTGGATCGTCAGGTTCTGGATATAGTCGGCGTCGAGCAGGTTGCGCGCCCAGACGATCAACTCCAGACCGTCGGCGAAGCGATAGCCGATGTTGGCGTTGGTCAGGTTGTAGCCGCGGATGTAGGTGAATTGCGACAGGCTGGGATCGCCGTTGAAGCCGCTGCGCGAGGCGGTATCGACATGGACGAAGACCTGTCCGTTACCCACGGCTCGCTGGTAATCCAGCCCGGCGGTAATCGCGAAGCGGGGCAGCGATGCGAGGCGGCGGCCGGTCAGGCTGCACCGCGTCGTGGCGGCGGTCTGGACCTCAAGCGGGCACGGCCCGGCGGGGTAGTCGGTATATTCCCCGTCCGAATAGGCGACGCTGGTGCGCGCGCTGAGGCCCGGCAGGATGAGGGCGGTCACGTCCGCCTCGATCCCCTTCACCGTCACCTGCGGGATGTTGGACAGATAGCCGCGCAACTGCACCGTCTGGGTCAGCGAGTTCTCGACCACGGTCGCCTGGAAGTCTCGGACCTTGGTGTAGAAGCCGTCGATGTTGAAGATCAGCCGGTTGTCGAACAGCGTGTTCTTCAACCCGACCTCATACGTCTCGTTGCGTTCGGGCCGCACGACGGCGGTCGCCAGCACCGGCCGATTGTTGCTGTCGAGCGGCAGGCCCGACATGTTGATCCCGCCCGATTTGAAGCCCCGCGCATAGCTCGCATAGGCCATCGTCGTGTCGGTCACCTGCCAGGCGAGGTTTCCGCGTCCCGACAGGCTGCCGTCGCTGTCATGCGCCTCATAGCTTTGCGGGCGCAGCACGCCGAGACGCGCGTTGATGAGCGCGGTGTTGGTCGTCGCCGGGCCGCCGGAGACGGTGGTGGTGTAATAGCCGTCCTTGTCCTCCTGCGTGTAGCGCAGGCCGATCGTCGCGGTCAGGCGATCGAGGAACCGGTAATTGACCTCGCCGAACGCGGCATAGCTCAGGCTGCGGAAGTCGGTGCGGCCGTCCTGCCCGTAGCCATCGAGCAGGTTGGAGGGCACCGCCGTCGTCACCTGGTTCGGAGCGGTGCCGGTCGTGACGCTCGTGCCGATCAGATAGCGTGCCGCGGCAGGACCGTAGATGCTGATCGGCCGCCCGGTCAGCCGCTGGCGAAAGCCGTAGAGGCCGACGACGTAGGACAGCGGCCCGGTGCCGTTCGAGGCGAGGCGCAGTTCCTGGCTATACTGATCCTGCCGCGAGGGGATGTGCTGCGAGAGCTGGACGGGAATGCCGGTATAGTCGCGGTCGTTCTCCGCATCCCAGTTCCAGAAGCGCCATGCCGTCACTGAGGTCAGCGTGACCGGACCCAGGTTCCAGTCGGTGATCGCGCTGACGCCGCCCTCGTTGGTGTCGACGCCGAGCGGCCCGTCAATGTCCGTCACGCGATCATAGGCGTTCGTGCTGGCAGGCGTGTAGCCGAACTGCGCGGCGAGGCCGTTCGGCCCGCCGAACTGGCGATTGGCCGCCCGCAGGCTCGTGCCGGTGCGCAGATACACCTGCCCACAGCAATAGGCCTGGAAGTTGGTAAAGTCGGCGATGACACGCATCTGGATCGTATCGTCGGGCTTGAACAGCAACTGCCCCCGCACCGCCTGCGTGCCGAGCGTGTTGGTATCGCGGCCGGTGCGAATGTTGTCGATCACGCCATCGCGCCGCGTCGACACGCCCGAGATGCGGTAGGCGATCGTGTCGGTGATCGGTCCCGACGCCCAGCCTTTCGCCTGCATGAAATTATAGGCGCCATAGGACAGCTCGGCGAAGCCCTCGCGGGTGAAGGTCGGCGCGCGCGTGGTGATGTTGAGCGCGCCGGCGGTCGTGTTCTTGCCGAACAGCGTGCCCTGCGGCCCGCGCAGTTCCTCGACCTGCTCGATATCGGCGAAGTCGAATGCGGCGGTAGCGGGACGGGCGTGATAGACCTGATCGACATAGAAGCCGACGCCCGGCTCCAGCCCGTCGTTCGCCTGACTGACCGCGACGACGCTCGATCCAAGCCCGCGGATCGTGAAGGCGGTGTTGCGCGGATTGGCCGAGCTGTAGTTCAGCGTCGGGATCAGCGTCGTCAGCCCCTGCGTGTTGACGGTGTAGCTCTGGTCGATCAGGTCGCCGCCCACCACCGACAGCGCGGCCGGCACCCGCTGCGCATCCTCCGCGCGCCGGCGCGCGGTGACGATGACTTCGGGAAGGCCGTCACCCGCCGCCTCGTCGGGCGTCGCCTGGGGCGCTGCCGGGCCAGCGGTCTGCGCGAGAGCAGGCCCGCTGAAGGCAAGCATGGTGGTGGCGCAAAGAAACGCTGCGAACCGCTTCGACATCGACGAATACCCCTGATCGCGGTCCCTGTCGCCGCTTTATGTTCGGGTGTATATCGACTGTGTATCTGGCCGTATATAGAGAGTTGGGCGGAGACGGTCGCTATGAAGCGTTCGGGACCGGCTCGGTGCGAAGATGCGCACGCAGCCGGGCATAGGCGGGGCGATCGGCGGCTGCGGCGGCCTCGCGCTCCATTTCGCGATAGGCGTCGAGGACGGCGAGGCCGGTCGCGCTGACCTTCGCCCCGCGCTCGCGACCGCCGCCCTTGATCGTCTCGACCAGCACCGGATCGAAGCAGCGGTTCATCTCGTCGACCAGCAGCCAAGCGCGGCGGTAGCTCATGCCGAGCGCGCGGCCCGCGCCACTGATCGACCCCTCGGCGATGATGGCCTCCAGCAGATCGGCCTTGCCCGGCCCGATGGCCAGCGCATCGCCGCACGCGATCTGGATCTTCAGCCAGAGCGGGCCGAGCTTCATGTTACTTGCCGATCATCACGTCGCTGGCCTTGATGATGACGGTGACCGTCTCACCGGTCGCCAAACCGAGGTCGGCAATTGCTTCCTCGGTGATGTTCGCGGTGACGATGTTGCCGCCTCCGATATCGACCTTGATCGAGCCGTTCACCGCTCCCGGCGTGATCGAGGTAATCGTGCCGGAGATCTGATTGCGTGCGCTGATCTTCATGATGACCCTTCGGTTGGATACCCTTGGGTCTTACGCTGCCTGGCAATGGATCGCCATTGGTCAATCTGCCCGGGGTATTGAGCTACGGGCAATCTTGCCGGTTGCTGCGTGTACGGTCGATCAGGGAGCGACCCGATACAACGGGAGCGATACGCCAAGCCGCGTCAGCATGGACTGGAAATCTTCCACGCCGAAACGATCGTCTTCCGTCACCAGTCCCAGGATCGTGCCGTTGCCTTGGGTCGCGTGAGGCAGGATCGCATCGATCGCGGCTTCCAGCGGATCGAAAAGCCGCCAGTCGGGACGTGCCCGCTCCATGTACGAACGCAACCACGGCAAATGCGTGCTCGAAAGGGTGAGGGCGGTAATTCCCGGCCGGCTCCGGGCCAGCGCGCCAAAAAAGGCGTTGACCTCCTTTTGCGTTCGCTCCCGGTCGAAGAGGAATGCCCCACTCTCCACTAGATCGACCAATGATGATGCGTCCACCAGATGTACCCGCCCGGCATCGTTGCCAGCCTGTGCGTCGGCATATGCGCGCAATTCCGGGCTGCGAACCATCGACGCGACCCCAAGCACCGCAACATCGCCGCCTCCCGAGTCGTGCAGCGCCTCGGCGATCGGCGGCCGAACGCCGAAAATCGGCCGATCGATCTCGCCGATCAGGTCATCCAGTACCGTGATCGATGGCGCATTGGACGCAACTAGCACTGCTGAGGGTTCGAAAGTGTCGAGATAGCTGAGCGTCCGCCCAAGGATGGCAAGCAGTTCCGCTCGGCCCTTATTACCATAGGGAAAGCTGGCCCGATCGGCGAAGTAAAGAATGTCCTGATCGGGCAAGCGATAGCGGATCGCGGCCACGGCCGCGTAACTTCCGATACCGGCATCAAAAACCGCTATCGGCTGAACAAGACGTGGAAGTTCCGAATGAACCGGGGCCGTCAGGTTGGTCACTCTATGCTCCACCTCAGCCCAGCACGCCCATGCGATCGCGATAGCGCGCGACACGTGCCCGTGCGCAATGGACGACCGCATCCCAGTTGACGCTGCGGAACTCAAGCCGATCCATATCCTCCTTCAGGATATCGATGGGTACGCCCTGTCCATAGCGTTGGCCGGAAGTGGCGGGCGCATGGCCCGCAGCCTGATCGAGATTGCGGTCGGGGATGCGGCGGCGGCGGCCTTCGCGCTTCATGCTGTGCCGGGTCGAGTAAAACGCCTTGTCCGTATCGGTGATTCCCAGCCGGCGCAGCTCGTCGTTGATGGTTCGCGACAGATAGGTGTAGCGGTTGCCGTACTTGGCGGGCTTCAGATCGTCGAAGAGCCAGGGCGCGCGACGTGCTTGCTGGACGGCGACGAAGTCGAGAAAGCCGCCCTCCAGGACAATCCAATGCAACGGGACGTCGCGCTGCGATTGCAGGGTCTTGAGACGGCGACGGGCTTGCGGTGTGCCATCCTCGTTTTGCTGCGCATGGCGATCGGCGCGGAACCGCATGATCCAGTCGCCTTCCTCCTGCACGATTTCGTGTGGCTTGAGCTGGCAGTGCTCGCCTGGGCGAGAGCCGTGGAAGGGCGCGAGGAACAGGATCCAGAACATGGTGTCCGAGCAGGCATCCGGATCGGTCATCAGACGCGAATTGTAGATGAGCGCCATCTCATGGTCGTTGAAGTGGTCGCGTTCGGTGCCGGTATGGCGGGCGCCTTCGACGGTGATGCCCTCGGCGACGTTGACCGGAACCCACTCATATTCCTTCGCGACCGACAAGAGCGCCTTGATCGCCGCGACATGTTTGCCGACTGAGGGCGGGGACAGCTTGGGCAGCTTTTGCGCAGCAGCTATTTTGATCTGCTCGTGGGCGGGCAGTGCCTTGATGCTCTTCTTCACCCGCGAAGGCAGTTTGGCGCACAGGTCGCGGTATTTGCGGACGTCCCCGGCCGTGATTGCCGTGACCGGCTTGGTGCCGATCAGATCCTCGAAGCGTCGCACGGCGAGCAGCCATTCGTCCGCGGATTTCAGCGCCTCGCCTTCGGCGAGGTTATGCTTTGCACGCCATTGCGCGTACAGCGCACGAAGCGATCGATCCGGCGCGTCTCCGGCTTGTGGGGCGGGGGTGCTCTGCTCGGTCAGATAGGAGCCCATCGCGGTCGCCATGGGATTGAGCACGAGGTCGGCATCTTCGGGCCAGTGCATAAAGCGGTGCTCGGCCAGGTGTCGCAGCACCCGCTCGACGATCGCGTCGAACAACGCCCCGCGCGTGACCAGGGTCATGCCTGCAGCATGGGCCACCAGTTGCGCTTCGAACGCGGCGGCCTTCCAGTCGCGGGCCGCGAGCAGACCGCGCGCAACCTCGCGGAACGCCGCGCCCTGATAGCTCGGCTGACCTTCGAATGCTTCGATCTGCGCGGAAGCGAGCTTGCGATGATCGAGTGTCTGGAACGCCGATCCGGCTTCTGGCGGCAGGTCTGGCGCGAACTCCGGCGTATCGTCTTCCGCATCCGGGTCGATCGCGCTGAAGCGTTGCCGTTGCGCCGCCGCCGCGTGCTTTCCGCCCCAGCCCAGTCTCACGCGGAAGCTCAGGACCTTCAATATCGCATAAGTCACATTGTCGAGACCACGCGCCATATCGAAGTTGAGGCCGATCGACGCCTGATGGACGATATTGGAGCGGGCGAGGGCGGTCATACCGCGCGCGACGATTTCGTCCGCCCGGTCGCCGACCGACGCGGCCTCCTGCACATCGAGCCCAGCCATGTAGCGGCGGATTTCCGCCAGCTTCTCGGCATGGCGCAAGCGCGCTTCACTCTCGTCGCTGGTTTCGAGGGAATACTTCCATTCGCGTTTGCCCGCGGCAAGGCGATAGCGTTCCGGCACGACCATGCGGAACCACCACATTCTCGACTTGGGATGACGGTACAGCCCAGCCACTCGAACCCTCATTTGTACCACCCTTTTGTACCACCGGGTGGGCTGAGCGTCGATAGATTGTACCTAAATCCGCCAATTTCCGCCAAAAAGGCCGGAAAATGGTGACCCCTACGGGAATCGAACCCGTGTTTCAGCCGTGAAAGGGCCGCGTCCTAACCGCTAGACGAAGGGGCCGCCGGATGGCGTGGAGGGGCCTCTAAGGGAGGGGGTGGGAACGGTCAAGGGCTTTTTTCAATTCCGTTTCAATCAGCCCAGGCGGCGTCCTCGACATGGAGTTCTGCGACGTCGCGGCCCGACCAGTCGTCCAATTTGGCACGTCCGGCCAGCCAGAGGCGGCGGGTGCTGCCCGTACCCAGGAGGGCTTGGCCGAGTGCCGTGTCGGCGTGGCGGAAGGCCATGGCTTTCAGGCTGCGCCCGTCGGGACCCGCCACGATCGCGCGGACATGGTTGGTGCCGACCAGATCGGCGCGGATGACTCGGAAGGGGCCCGCCGCCACCCGGGGGGCGGGCCAGCCCATGCCATAGGGCCCACCGGCCTCCATCGCACCTACCAGCGCGGGGTTCACGCCGCCGGGTGCCAGCACGGCGTCGAGCAGCAGCGCGCGACCGGCGCTGGCCTGTACGACGGCGGCGGCGAGGCGGTCTTCCAGGAAATCGGCGAGTTCGGCGATCCGTCCCGCCTCGACCGTCAGGCCCGCCGCCATCGCATGGCCGCCGCCCGCGATCAGCAGGCCGTGTTCCTTGGCCGCCAGGATCGCCGCGCCCAGGTCGACGCCGCTGATCGAGCGGCCCGAGCCCTTGCCGATGCCGTTCTCGTCCACCGCGATGACGATGGCGGGGCGGTCAAGCTTTTCCTTCAGCCGCCCGGCGACGATGCCGATAACGCCGGGATGCCAGCCTTCGCCCGACACGATGGCGACCTGACGGGCGCGATCGACGCCGGTTTCCGCGATGGCTTGTACCCCCGCCTCGATCGCGCGGCGTTCGTCGTTGAAATGGTTGAGTTCCTCCGCGATCGCGCGCGCTTCGGCCGGGTCGTCGGTGGTCAGCAGCCTTACGCCCAGATCGGCCCGCCCGACGCGCCCGCCCGCATTGATGCGGGGACCGAGCGCAAAGCCCAGATCGGTGCAGGTCGGCGCGCGGGTCAGCCGGGCCGCCTCGGTCAGCGCGGCCAGGCCGATATTGCGCCGCTGCGCCATGACCTTCAGCCCCTGCGCCACGAAGGCACGGTTGAGGCCGCGCAAGGGGGCGACGTCCGCCACCGTGCCCAGCGCCACCAGATCGAGCAGGTCGAGCAGCCGGGGCTCGGCCCGGTCGGCGAAGAAGCCGCGTGTCCGCAGCGTCCGGATCAGCGCCGCACCCAGCAGGAAGCACACGCCCACCGCCGCGAGATGGCCGTGCGCGGCCCCCTCCACCTCGTCCAGCCGATTGGGGTTCACCACCGCATGGGCGAGGGGCAGTTCGGTAGCGCATTTGTGGTGATCGACCACCATCACCTCGATCCCGGCGGCATGGGCGGCGGCCAGCGGCTCGAAGGCCTGCGCGCCGCAATCGACGGTGACGATCAGCGTCGCTCCCTCTGCCTGCAACCGTAACAAGGCGGCTTCGGTCGGGCCATAGCCCTCGGTCATCCGGTCGGGGATATAGGCGCGTGGGGTGAGCCCCAGGTCGCGGAGCAGCCGGACCATTACCGCCGCCGAGGTCGCACCGTCCACGTCATAATCGCCGAAGATCGCCACCGCCTCACGCGCGATCACCGCATCGGCGAGCCGCTGGGCGGCGCGGTCCATGTCGCGGAAGATCGAGGGGTCGGGCATGAACCCCCGGATCGAGGGCGTGCGGTGCGCCTCGACCGCATCGGGGGGGCAGCCGCGCGCAAGAAGAAGCTGCGCGACCAGATCGTCATGCCCCATGCCGTCGCGCGCATCGGCGGCGAGCGCACGCCAGCGCCAGGGCTGGCCCAGGATCGATTGGGCGATGCCGAGAACCTCGGTCATGGGCGGATCACGAAATGCGGGAACGTCACGCGAACGCCATGCCATGCGGGGTAGAGTCGCGACAAGGGGGGCGGCGATGCGCAGCCGGGATCAGCTGACCCAGTTTCCTTCGCGAAACCATTTGGTGATGACGTATTTGGTGCCCTCGACGACCGGCATCCCTTCGTGAAGGGTCATCTCATTGGGGCTGCCGTCCAGCTTCATATTGTTCCAGGCGAGCAACAGGCCGCGGCGCGGGGCGACGCGGATGCCCGCCTGGGGGAACCAAGTCGCCCCGCCTTCGGGCACGTCGTTGAGGTAGATCATCGCGGTCCAGGTCCGCTGTCCGCCATGGACGCGCACCTTTTCCCAATAGCTTTCGCTTTCGTGGAAATAATCGTGGTGGGCGCGGAACTGCTGGCCGGGGGCGTAACGCTGTCCCTGCATCGTCTCGCCCTGTTCGGGGGAAATGCCCAGCAGCGCGGCGATCGACTCGTCGATCGGCTGAACATCCGGCGACCAGCGGGCCATGTCGCAGCTTTCCGAGGTGCGGAAGCCGTAATCGGGCCGATCGGACAACAGCGTCGAGGGGCGCCGATTGGAATCGATCATCGCCATCAGCTTGTCGCACTGATCGGGCGTCAGAAAGTCGGGCTGGTAATAGATTTGCGCCGTGTCGGTCGTCACGCGGGTGACCGCCGGATTGGCGTCGAGATGCTGAGCGACGCTGACCCCGAACTGCGCGCGCAAGGGGGAGGCGGCGGGGTTGCCCTTGGGCTTCCTCGAGAAGAACGACATGGACGGGATGTGCGACGATGTGCGGACAAAGGCAAGGGGGAGGGAGCCGTCACGCCCCCTCCCGCATGCCTTTACCAGAAGATGTCGTACACCACGTCGACGACCAGCCCGCTGCGCAGGTCGACCAGGATCGCGTCGTTATAATAACGGACCCAGCGATAGGAGCCATAGGCGGGCGGCAGGCGATAGGCATAGGGATCGTCCAGCCAATAGCTTTGGCCGAAGAACACCGGGTCGATGATTACCCCGCTGGAAAAACGCCTATAATCATAGTCGCGGAAGGGCGAGTAATAGCGGGGCAGGTGATAGGCGCCCCGGTTCAGCGATCGCCATTGCATCCAGTCATAGCGCCGGTCGCGCCGCCAGCCGCGATTCCACTGATCCGCCCAGGCGCGCCGCTCGGCAAAGCCATAGGCTTGGTCGGAATGATCGCGCCAGTCGCCATAGCTGCGCTGCCAGCGATCGCGGTCCTCGCGCTGGCGGCGCTGTTGGTCACGCCAGCGCTGGTCCTGTCCCGGATCGCGGGCCGGACCAGCCCCCGGACCGCCCCCCGGAACACCCCAGCGCGGGCCACGGTCGTCGCGCCAGCCGCCGCGATCGATCCGCACGCCGCCGGGGCCGCGATCGGGGCGGGTCTGGTCCGGCGCGAGGCCGGGACGGGGGCCGCCGCCGAAACCGCCGCGATTGCCCCAGTCGCCACGATCGCTTGGGCTGGGAGGTGCGACCGGTTGGGGCGCGGGTTGAGGGGCGCGCGGGGCCTCCGCATGGTCGGGGCGGAAGGCGGGGCGGTTCTCCGGAAAGTATTCGCGATTGTGGAAGATCGGGCGGCCTTCGCTGCGCTCCAGACGACCGGCAGGGCCGCCGGGGCCACCGGGCCTCGGTCCACCTTCGGGCCGACCGCGTGGGCCCTGATCGATCATTTGCTGCGCCGCCGCCATGGCGGGCATCGCGCCCGTAACCATCGTCGTCGCCGCCAGCAGTGCCGCCATCCAACGCCTGTTCATCGTCCTCAACCCCATGTGTCGGCGCACGAGCCGACCCCGATCATAGGACGAACTCTGCCCCATCCGCGTTGAGCGGATGCTGAACCCCTTTGTCAGCTTGGCGAAAGAATTGGGTAGCGGTCCTCATGGTTCTTCGCGCGGGCCCTGGCCGGGGACCAGTGCGGGGACGGCGCGGGCGGCATCGGCGGGATCGGTGCCGGGCAGGGGGGGGG
>NZ_JAXCMJ010000062.1:0-17363 GCF_038084995.1 Sphingomonas sp. 2378 | reverse complement strand
ATCGTCGAAGGCCGCGCTGACAAGCCCCGGATCGTTGAGGCGCGCATCACCGACCGGCGACGGGGAGGTCGCCTGGGTCGTTGGAGGTGATGCGCGCCGACTCATAGGCCGGGCGTGGCAGGTTCAGCGCGACGCCGTTGCGGGGGGCGCTCGCGATTGTTGCAAAATAGGCTTGGGTGAGCGGTTCACCGTGCCTGGTCGACAAGAAGCGCGCGAGATTTTGACGCGCCTTGCCCGTTATCGCTGGCCGGTCGATGGCATTCCCGCTTTCCCGTCATTGACCGGTGGTTTTGGGAAATAGCAATCGGGAACTGATTTTGAGAAATCCCATTGAGGGCGTTCGTCGGAGGCATGCCCTCGGCTGGATTCTTGTAATCGGTTCCTAATCGGGAACGGAGGTGGCCGCGTCTGATGCGTTGCGGGGGGCGAACGGATGTGGAATGCTTCGGGTATGACCAGTTCGGGTGGATGTCAGTGCGGAGCGGTGCGGTTCCGGGTTGAGGGGGCCTTGGAAGAGGCTTCTATCTGCCATTGTCGCATGTGTCAGAAAGCCACTGGTGGACTGTTCGGGCCTTATGTCGGAGCGCCATTCGACGCAGTGATTTGGACCCGAGGACACCCAAGCTATTTCCAGAGTTCCAATAAGGTGCGTCGCGGATTTTGCGCAGCCTGCGGGACGCCTCTCACCTTTGAGTATGGCGAGGGGCATATCAGTTTCGCGCTTGGTGCTATGGATGACCCACGATCAGTAAAGCTGAGCGAGCAACTTGCCTCGCCTGAGCGGATTGCCGATTTCGAGGCGCTAGCCGGTCTGCCAGAACATTCGACCGACGAGCCGCGAGCGGCTGCTCACTTGGCCAGTATCATCTCCTTTCAGCATCCTGATTATGACACCAGCGATTGGCCTCTGAACCGTAAGTAGCGAGCTGATCGCCGGGACGCGACCTTTCCCAATTCACCATCCCTGTGGGAACGCCTGCGCCGTCTCGCGGGTCGCTCCCAATAGAGAAGGCTTGGCTCGCCGATCGTCGTTCAGATATTCGTCTGGTCGGGCGGAACACCCAATGGCAGCGGTGCGGCGTCGTGGCCTTGCTGGTGTCCGATCGTCTTGCAGGACACGCCGTAGCAGGTCATCGACAGTGACCCGAGCGAGTAGCCCCGCACAAGCGCCTCTGCCCCGCCCGGGGTCGCAGCCGCGATGCCGGCGGTGTAGAGCAGCGGCACGAAATGATCGGGCGTCGGCACAGCCGCGCCGAAGTCGGCATGAGCGGCAAGCGATGCGATATCGCCGGGGCGGTTGAGCATCAGGTCCATCGCCGCGTCGTCGAAGCGCTGCGCCCATACCTCGCCCGTGTCGCCTGCCCGCCAATCGATCCGGCGGAGATTGTGGACGACGTTGCCGCTCGACAGCACCAGAATGCCCCGGTCGCGCAGAGCGTTCAGCCGCGCGCCGAGTTCAACGTGATAGTCCATCGGCTTCTGCGCATTGATCGACAGTTGAACGACCGGCACATCGGCTTTGGGGAAGAGGTGCGCCAGCACGCTCCAGGTGCCGTGGTCGAGGCCCCATTGGTCGTGATCGAGCCCGACCCAATCAGGCTTCGCGATGTCGACCACCTCGGCCGCCAGCTCGGGTAGCCCGGGAGCGGGATACTCGAAGTCGGATAACGCCTGCGGAAAGCCATAGAAATCATGGATGGTGCGCGGGCGTGCCATCGCGGTGACTGCCGTAGCTCCGATATACCAGTGCGCCGATACCACCAGCACGCTGCGCGGCTTGCCGACAACCTCGCCCATGTGCTTCCAAGCATTGGTGAAGCCGTTGTCCTCCAGCGTGTTCATCGGATTGCCATGGCCGATGAACAGGGCGGGTATTTGGGGCGGGCGTACGGCGCTCATTTACTGACTCTATCGGGTCGGGGTGACGATCGGAATACCGGCCTACGCTGACAAGCGGTCAAGGCGCTTCGGGAGGGCCGGCGGTGCCGTCCTGTCCCGTTGCGCCTCATCCACGCGCTTACGCCTTATTGACCGCGTTCTTGCGAACGAATGCGGCAAAGCCATTCATCCAGCCCTGGAAGAAGTCGCGGCTGCGATCGTGAAAAACGCCGTCATTGCCCACCATGTCGTCCTGCCAATGGATGAACGCCTCGGGCTGCCCGAAGATGGGCATATCGAAGAAGGCGAGGACGGATCGCAGATGTTGCTGCGCGATGGCCGTCCCGGTTCCGCCGATCGACACGCCGACGACGCCGGCGGGGATCCCCGACCAGCTATTGTCGCCGTAGGGGCGCGAGCCGTGGTCGAGCGCGTTCTTCAGAGCGCCCGGCACCGAGCGGTTATATTCCGGCGTGACGAAGAACACGCCGTCCGCGGATGCAACATCAGCCTTCAGGCGGCGCACGGTGTCAGCCTGGTTGGCATCGTCGTCCTGATTGTAGAGCGGCAGGTCGCCGATTGACACGTCGAAGAACTCGAAATCCTCAGGCGCGAGACGAATCAGCGCATCGGCGACGCGGCGGTTGATCGAGTCCTTGCGCAGGCTGCCGATGATGGTGGCGATACGATAGGTCATGGGTAATCTCTCTGGGTAGGTGGCGGCTCAGGCTTCGATGCGCCCGCGGTCGCTCTGGTAGACATTGGGGTCGAGGCCGAACGAACTCTGGTTCTGGTCGAGCGCGGAGATGCGAGCCATGTCCTCTTCGGAAAGCTCGAACTCCCAGGCCGCAAAATTGTCGGCCAGATGCTTCGCGTCGGCCGCCTTCGGGATGACGACGAGGCCGCTCTGAATATGCCAGCGCAGCACCACTTGCGCAGCTGACCGGCCGAGCCGCTGCGCGATCTCGATGATCGCCTCCTGCTTGAGGATCAGACCATGTTCCAGCGGACTCCAGGCTTGTGTCAGGATGCCCTTGGAGGCGTTGTAGGCGCGCAGTTCGCGCTGCTGAAAACGCGGGTGCAGCTCGACTTGATTGATGACCGGCGTCACGCCGGTTCCGGCGGAGATGCGGTCGATCATGTCGGCGGTGAAGTTGGCGACGCCGATCGAGCGAACCCGGCCTTCCGCCTGCAAACGCACCAGAGCGCGCCAGCTTTCGGCGTACAGGTCCTTGGCGGGCTGCGGCCAGTGAATGAGGTAGAGGTCGATCGATCCGATCAGCTTCTCACTGGCATCGAAGGCGCGAAGGGCATTGTCATAGCCGTGCATGCCGTCCTGCAGCTTGGTGGTCACGAAGACCTCGCTGCGGTCGATGTCGAGCGAGCGCAGGCCCTCGCCGACCTCGCCCTCGTTGCCGTAGACGGTCGCGGTATCGAAGTGGCGGTAGCCGACCTTCGCCGCCTCGCGCATCAGCGCAGGCAGCGTGCCTTCGGGCACATACATGACGCCAAGGCCCATCTGCGGAATGGCGGCGCCATCGCGCAGCGGCAGCGTCCGTGCGGTGTTATCCATAGGTATCTCCGAATAGGACGCGCAGAGACGCAGCGCTGGTGGTCGCACCAGCTCACAGCCCTGAGCGCATCAGTCTTGGGTAAGGGCGGCGCTGGCACCGCCCGGTTCAGATCACTTGTCCTGCTGCGCGCCCGGCAGATCGGAAGCGATCAGGGTAGCCACGTCGGTGACGGGGATGCCCTGGCGGTCGTTGAACGTGCCTGCCTTCGGCCATGACACGCCGCGCCCGATCGCAAAGGCGGCGCGGTACTTGCGCATCATGTTCTTCGGATCGTTCGCCAGCTCGTCCATCAGGAACGGCACGGTCCACACCGACCGCTTGAAGGGACGGCCGAACGCCGCCTCTAGCTTGTCCGCGACCTCGCCATAGGTGACGGTATCGCCGGCCAGGAAGACGATCTCGTTGCGGATCGTCGGCTCGAAGAACACGATCTCGGCGGTCAGCACGCCGATGTCGTCCGGCGTCGTCAGCGTCACGGCGGTGTCGAGGCTGCCGAGCGCATGAACCTCGCTATTCGCCAGATCGACGACGCCGAAGTCCGGCTCGAACAGGTAGCTCATGAACATGCCGGTGGAGATGATGACCCACTCGGTCTTGTCCTGCGAGCGCAGCAGCTCGCGCACGTCGAGCTGCGCGTCGAAAATGTCCTGCGGCCCGCCGCGCCCGATCGCCTCGAAATCGACCCCGAACTGCCACGGGAAATAGCGCGGGATGCCCGATTGCAGCGCTGCCTTGGCAAGCTTCATCGGGGTGTTGATCCCCGCCGCATAGCCTGCGCAGCCGATCACCGTGTCGTAGCGGGCGAACAGCTCCGCCAGCTCGTCGATCGTGTCGTTGACCAGATCGCCCAGGACGATCTCAATCCCCGCTGCGCGGATTTCAGCGATATCGCGCTGCTTGGCCGGATCGCCGGACTCGACCGCGCTCTCACGCAGCAGGACGCTGATCTTGGCATCGTCGATGTCCCTGGCGCGACGCGCCAGGTTACGCAGGACAGGCATGCCGAGCTCGCCGGCACCCAGGACGAGGATGTTCCGTGACTTCACGGTGGAGGTTGTGTCGTTCATCGTTCTTGCTCGTTTTCACCTTGGTTGCCAGTGATCTGGCAAGCCGCGGACAAGCGCGAAAGATGGGTACATGCGTGATACTGCTATTAATTCCCTGAGCCAGGAAGACATTCTCCGCTACTCGCAGACGGTCTGCGACGGCCTGCGAGACGACGATGACGGGGTGCGTCGGGAAGTGCTTGCCCATGCGGGCAACCGATGGTCGCTGGGCGTCATCCACACCCGTCAGAGGCTAGGCCACAGCCGGTGTCACAACCGAACGATTGTGACACCTCGAATTACCAGCTCCGCTTTCTCACTTCTGCCAATGCGACGGATTTTGGGATGCGTTCAGCATTCCCATTTCTCGATCGATTCCGAGAACGCCCCGGCCGTCTCCCTGGCGGTTCCTAATTGGGAAGGCCGGTTCAGAGGCTGATTTCGCCTCGCATGACCGATACGCACGAGCCGCGTAGCGTAGCGACGATTCCTTCTGGGGTGCGAGCCAAATTGACGTGCAGCAGGCTGGGACGGCCCATCTCCACGCCTTGATGGATCACAAAGCTGGCCCGCTCAGGTGCGGGATGGACGGCTGCAGAGCGTAGAGGCAGTCGTCGAGCGGCAGCAGCGTGTGGCACCGGGCCTCGCATGGTCTCTTTTTTCGATCCCAGTCCCGTCTCACCGTGGTTGAACGCAATCCCGCGGCCGTCGCATTGGCTTCAAAATATCCCCCACAGTTACGTCCGGTAAGCACGGACGAAGGCGTTGATATGTTCTGTTAGAAACGCGCCCATATCCAATGGGCGTGTCTCGGTTCCGCCAAGCTCGTTCTGATGAAAATAGGCAATGACCAAAGGCGACAGCAGGCCGATCGCGGCAGTTCGCACGTCACTCGGTCGCATCTGCTCGCGTTCCTGATGCTGTAGCAACCGGGCTTCGATGGCAAGGATGGTCGGCTCTAGGATCTGGAGCAGATATGCTGGACCGAGCCGGTCGTGACGCAACCCTTCGCGCAGACCCATCGCATGTAGTTCGGAAACCCGCATCGACAGACCGAGCATGATCGCGCGAACCAGCCAGTCGATCGAAGTGGCGAAATCACCTTCGGCTTGTCGCGCCTGCTGCAAATGCGCTTCGCCAACGTCCCGAAAATCTTCCATCACCGCGATGATTAACTCTTCGCGCCGACCGAAATAATGCCGGACGGTCGGCATCGTGACACCCGCGCTTGCCGCAAGTTCGCGCAGACTGGGCGGCGGCAGATTGCGCGCGGTCAAACGTCCGCGAAACGCGCGGAGTAAGGATGCGCGCTTTTCGGCATGACCACTGCTTTTTGTTCCCTTCGCCTTTGGCATGGCAACGATTTGGCAGATGGGCAAGGCGCGGGCAACCACACGCCAATATCCTATTGCATATGAAATACAAAAAGAACATGACGGGTGCGTAAGGAGTATCCGCGATGATGAACACTCTGCATACCGCCGACTCAGGAGACGGCTCGAAACCCTTCTGGCCCGGCGCCACGACCGCCGCCCGCCTTGCCGTGGTCGCCGCTGCTGTGTTTCAGGTTGCCACGCCGATCCTGCCCAGCCTCGGGCTTGGGAGACAGATCGGCGAACAGTCGTCATCGGTCCAGACACTCATTACCCCAGCCGGCTGGACCTTCTCGATATGGCTGCTGCTCTATGCCGGGTCCCTGGCCTATGCGGTGTATCAGGCGCTGCCTGCGCAACGGGGAAACCATGTGCTGTCGAAGGTGCGTTGGGCCAGCGCGGGCGCCTTCATCGGCAACGGGCTTTGGGCGCTTTACACCCAACTGGCCGACCTGACATTCGTGTCGGTCCTTATCATCGCGGGATCGCTTGCCTGCCTGCTGCACATTTACCGTCATCTTGCGACGGAGCGTGCGTTGACGCGCGGTGAGCGCTATGTCGTCGCGCTGCCTCTGAGTGCGCTTGCCGCATGGCTGACGGCCGCGACGATCGTCAACATCGCGGCGACGCTCAATTATTACGGTGTCGATCCGGCGGTCGACAAGGCGACGATCGGTGGCGCCATCATTCTGATCGGTGGTGCCATCGCTGCGGCGGCCATATGGCGCGGCAAGGGCAACCCCTGGTTCGCGCTTGTCTTCCTGTGGGCACTGCTCGGTATTTACGGGCGCAACGGGCATATCGCGGCGATCACGGCGACCTGTGCGGTATCCGCATTCGCGGTGGTCGTCGTCACCGTGTTCGCGCTGCGACGCAAGGAGTCTCGACGCCTCTGGCTCGGCGATGCGGCGTCTAATGCCATGTCTGTCCAACAGGAGGGATGATCGATGATGCGCGCGCTTCCCGTTGTGTTGGCGGTACTGCTCGGGCAGCCCGCCATTGCCCAGACCCGGCCGCTTCTAGACGGCCCGCCCTCTGGTCGCCCGCCCGAATTGCGCGACGCCGGATGGAGCGTAACGGTCGGCGCGGCCATCGTCGCCAGTCCCGTTTGGCAGGGATCGCGCGACACCGCGCTCTCGTTCCTCCCCGACCTTCGCATCCGGTATAAGGACGAGCTGTTCGCATCCATACCGGAGGGCATAGGCTGGAACGCGATCCGCGCAGAGGGGTGGACCGCCGGACCGATTGGCAGAATCCGTTTTGGCCGGAACGAGCGCCGCGGTGGCTCCCCCTTTCTGATCGCCGGGGGGAGCGATGCGCTCGTCGGTCTGGGAAACATCGGCGCAGCGTTCGAATTTGGCGGGTTCGTGGAAAAGCGCGTCGGCCCCTTTCGGGGCCGGGCGGAATTCCGTCGTGGCCTTGGAGGCCATGACGGCTGGATCGCCGATGTGTCGGCCAGTTACCGCCAAAACCTTGGCCGGACGACCATTGTCATCGGCCCTCGCGCAACATTCGCAGGCGCAGGGTTCATGGACCGATATTTCGGCATCGACGAGGAACAATCGCGTCGTAGCGGACTGGCGCGATACTCGGCTTCTGGCGGATTGGTATCCTATGGTATCGGCACGACCATCTTGCGTCCGCTCACCCGGCGCAGTGCGGTGACCGTTTTCACGGGGCTTGATGTGCTGAGCGACCAGCCCAGCCGATCCCCATTGCTGCGTGATCGGGGGCAGCCAGCGCAGTTTACCGCTGGCATGGGCTATAGTTTCCGATTTAACCTATGACCCATCTCTGGCAGGCCACGCCTTTCGAGCTCTCGATCGATACGGCTACCGTGACTAGCTGTGCATATGGGAAGTTTCACTGAGGCAATCGTTTCCACGAACCTTTCTCATTAGGCGTCCCGCAGATGGGTTTTGGGAAGCCAGTCGCATTCCCAAAATTCGATCCCAATGGGAATGCCCCGGCCGTCTCGCGGCTCGTTTATTTGGGAACGCGAAGGTGGCCCAAACTGGATAGTGCATGGTCGGTTGCGGGCAGAAGCAACCGACCATGATGGCGCGGTGGCGTGGGTCAGGCCGCGAAGCTGGTCGAACGGGAGAGCGTGTCCCACCGATCGCGCTCGGCCTTCATCGCGTCGAGCTTTTGATCGACCAGGCCCAGTGCATCGGCACCGAGGAACAGCCTGGTCGGCGGATTCTCGGCTTCGACTAACGCGAGCAGCGCCTGCGCCGCCTTGGCTGGATCGCCCGGTTGGTTGCCACTCTTGCCCGAGACCACGCCCCGCGCGGCGCTGATCGCCCATGCGCTTGCGTGTCGCGCGCTGATGTCGGGCAACCAGGGGCGCGCGTTGATGCGGCTCGATTCGGTGCTGCGCGCGAACACCGAGCTGGGCGCGTCCACCGCGCGCCAGATGGACTATGAGATCGACTATTATCGCCGCGAGCTGCGCCGCATCGCGCCGGGCGCGACGCTGGCGGATCTGAATTTCGCCAGCCAGACTCTGGTCGGCAGCATCATCTATCATATCGCGCTGATGCGCATCGATCTCGAGGATGCGCGCATCGAGCAGCTGGTGGATCAAGCGATCGCGCTGATCTGTTGCGACCTGGGGACAGGGAGGCCCGTTGGCGAATAGCCGAGCTCATAGGCGGCTTTGGTCGGTGGCGCTCTTCACAGCTGCCTGTCTGCTAACGGCCCATTTTACGGCCATCGTCGACGTCATTTTCGCAGATACAGATGTGACCGGTTTCAGGTAACGGGTCCGCCCCAATTGGGGCATTGATTGGCAGGCCTGGGAGGACCGGACGTTCGAGCTCCCCAACGGTAACGCCGCTTTGTCCCACGATCTGGCGATTGCTTCCGGCAGCAGGCGACCAGAATGTGTCGTTCGCCTATCAAGCTTTGAACGGCAGCTGCTGCAAGAAGCAGCCGTTCGCTCGGCGCGAATGGGCGACACAGTCATCCCGCGCAAGATGTTGCAACGACCGGTCGCCAGCGGCGCGGACGCTCTCGACAGTGATCGATGATAATGGGACAGGAAACGGCCCGCTCCGACCGTCCCATCACCCGACCCCCGATTGATACAGGGGATAGGTGGGCGCTTGTGTGTGAGCTGCCAACAGCCATTAAGGGTAGAGCGGAGCGCCGGAATTAATATACCTCACGGCTGCGCTTGGCGTCCAGCTCTTTACCGAGGTTGAACTTGTCGCCCCAAGCGGTGAACCAATGGTCGTTGGTCGCCTGAACGGCAGCCAGGCCGGCGGCGTCCAGCCCGAAAATCGCGCCGATGGCGTCTTTGGTAGGGCTGCTGACGTAGGGGCAAACGATGAGGTCGAGCAGCATGATTAGCGTCTCGGCGTCGTCGGGACAATGCACCTTCATATAATGGAGCTTGGCTAGAATTTCCGCTTCGATGAAGGCTTTCAGCTTCGCGTACCTGACCTTGTGTTTGATATAAGACAACAGGATCGTTATCGAAAAATGGTTCATGAAACCGATGGGACGGATGTAATTTCCGGTCTTCTCTTCCTCTTGGATCAGAAAATGCCGCAGCAGCACGGAGACCGGTAGCCAGTATTCCCGTCCGATCTGCGAGAGCGAAATCAACAGGTAGAGGCTTTCTACCTCGCGATGCTCGCTCATCGTATTCTTTTCGAGCTGCTGCATCACATTGTCGTGGACATACTTAAACAGCAGATGCTTCTGCTCGTAGGGCAGCCGCTGTGCGCGGACGAAGTCCACCGAAGTCGCGATCATCCGGCAGATGCGGATGGTATGATTGACCTTTGGGCTCGCGGAATAGGCGAAAAACGCAAACTCCATGATCGCCAGCAGTGCATTGGACAGACGCGTGCGGTCGCGGTCCGTTTTTTCGCTCTCAACGTACGCCTTCGAGAGCTTTTCGATT
The DNA here is from genome assembly GCF_038084995.1 of Sphingomonas sp. 2378. Classification (NCBI taxonomy): domain Bacteria; kingdom Pseudomonadati; phylum Pseudomonadota; class Alphaproteobacteria; order Sphingomonadales; family Sphingomonadaceae; genus Sphingomonas; species Sphingomonas sp. 2378. Next base: position 7,579 of record NZ_JAXCMJ010000062.1, on the reverse strand, counting down.
TTGTTCTCGATAATCGCGAACGTGTAATTCAGCAGGTCGGAGTATTTGACGCCGGCTTCCTTGATCGCAGCCTTGTAGCGGATGATCAGACGGTTCGCATTGATGCCGCAGACCAGCTTCTTCTGTGGCGGCTTGGCGGGGTCGGCCAGCGGCTCTTCCTCGCAGGCCGGGTTGATCTCGTCGTTAAGAAGCGCGGAAACCCGCTCCTTGGCAATCGTGATTTCGGTGATGATCGGCTTCTTGTAATGCTTGATTTTAGCCGTGTTGATGCTGAGCTTCTTGCCCTTGAGAATCTCCTGAAGCGTCTCGAAAACTTTGAGCTGCGTGGACTCCTCATTGTAGAAAATGAAGAAGTCATCGACGTAGCGGAAGATTTCGTAATCCACCTTGTGGCGCAGATTGGCCTTCGCCAACTGCCGCACCAGCTCGGCATCGACCGACTGCAAAATGATCTCGGCAAAAATCCGCGAAAATTCGGGACCGATGACGATGCCATTGGTCTCTTTGTGATTCAGATTCTGCATGAGGGCGTCAAAGCGCCCTCCGAAAGTGCGCTTGGAATCATCCAGCTTGAATTTTGTCTGGTCCTTACCCAGCACGGCCCAAGGCAGCGAATGGGTGTAGATGCTGTCAAAACACTTGCTGACGTCGATCTGCACCATCGCGTCGTACTTTTTCTCGCTGCGATGATATTTGTAGGACTCGAAGAAGCGGTGAATGTTCCGGTATTTCCGGTAGACGAAATAGGAGCCGAGCTGCTCGTACTCGCGATCCTCCTCTTCCAGCCCTGCCACGGAATCCAGCCGCTCTTCATGCAACTTGTCCTTGAAATAGGAATAACGGGACACCGACACCGGGCGGCGGATCGAAAATTCGCTAAGCGACGTGTGGTAGATGATCAGCGCGCTGTGGTCGGCGTAGAAGCTCGCGACCGCTACCTGATTGCGTGGATGGACAACGCTCAAGGTGCGACCGTCCAGATTGTGCGCGACCCTGAAATTGAACGGTATCGTCGCCATTTCGCACTTGTTGTAGGGCACCGACCGTCTGGTCTTCTCCTTGCCCCATTCGGTCACAGCCTCAGCGGTGATGGGCGTTCCGGCTTTGATGCCGAACAGAAGCTGCATCGTGCGGTCAAGCGCGTCGGTCTCGCAAACCCAGCGCAATTGGCCTTTCTCAATCTCGACGCTGTTATCGCGCAGGAAGCGATAATAGCCCCGGTTAGAGAACGTTGGGGGCACCTCGAACGGCAGCATGTCCGTGAGGATCGAGCGTTGTCTCCGGTGCGTGAGAGAGACACGGCGCTTAGGCATGTTTCCAGGCCCTCACTATCGTTTGCAATTCCCGCGCGCTAAAATGATGATAGCGGCGCTGCTCGAAGCCGGTGGTGAATTTGAGCTTCTTCAACTGCTTTTGCAGGCTGTTGCTGTGCAAGGTCGCGATCAGCGCCTTCAGCTCTTGGTCAAGCTGGCCGAAGCTCGTCAGATCGGTTGCGATCGAGTTGTTGTAATAGATGCCGGTGGCGGCCCGCGACTTGCTGTTCGACAGCCGCGTGTTGCCGGTCAGGAATTTGATTCGCCAGATCAGTTCGCGGTAGGCGCGCCGCGTGCGCAGCGAGCGCTCAAACCAATACTCCTCGAACGCCGCCTTCATGCGCGTGCGATATTTTTCCACCTTCGCCGTGCTCGGACCAATATCGCACTTTCCGGCGGTAATGCTGAATTTGTAACCGAGATATTCGAACGTCTGTGGGTTTCGGTCCGGGAAGACGAACTCACTTGTCTTCGCCGCGTTATGAGCCAGCGCGTGCTGGCCCAAGATGTCGATGATCCGGTCCTTATAGGAGCCGAGGCTGTTGCCAGCCGGGGGCCGCGCGAAGACGGCCACGATGTCATCGACGAAGCGGCAATAGAGAACCAGGCCGGGGATTGCCCGGATGTCGTTATCTACCGGGCGCAGGTAAAATTCGGCGAGGTAGGCACTGATGCCTACTCCGCGCGGAACGCCGACGGCGGTGCCGGATTTCGCGCCATAGGAAACAAGGATTTGCTTGATGTACTTCTTCGAAGTCGAGCTTAGAAGTTGGTCGCTGTCCAGCTTTTCGAGGAGCTTTTTCCTGTCGATGCTCTCGTAAAATGACGAGATATCGGTTCGAATCAACTCAAATGGAAATGTGCCCACGAGGATATCGCGAACCTGACAGACAAGGTCGTGCCGGTTCGCCTGCTTGACCCCGTAGATGCGGTTGATGTTGTGCTGGAGCTGCTTAATGACAAAGAAGGTTTCGGGCTCGGCATCGATGCAGAAAACCGGCTTTCCGTTCGGACCGTCCTTTTTAGAAAGATCGATTTTGAAGGAGGGTTTGAGTACCTTGTGGCTGATCTCGTCCATCAGCGTATCGACGGCTGCCGATTTTTCCGCCTTCGCGTCTGCAAGTTTCTTTTTTAGGTCGAGTAAGGTTGCCTCGAAAACATCTGCGGCCATGGTCGCCTGATTGGCGCGGTGGTCACGGATGTCCTGCACCTTGTCGCGGACAGCCAATGTGAGCGGTTCGAGCGTCGGGAAGTAACGGCTCGCCAGATCGAGACCTTTGCGGTTCTCGGCGTCATAGATGCGGCGGAAGTTATCCGCTGTAAACATCTGATCAAGCATTACTAAACTGACATCCCCCCGCTCGCCTCCGTCGGCGTTCAGGAAGACGTTTATCCCACAGGGACGGGATTCGGGAAGCGGTTTCTAGACCGAGAATGTCGGGCTCTTTGGCGGCTGCTGCCGTCTGCTGCAGCGCAAACGAACGGCAGCTTAATCCATTTTTGCATTCAAAACCGGAACGGCAAAGAACGGGACCAAGGCCGCCGGACTGCATATAGACGCGCTCACAAGAATGTTCTAGCAATGTTCCTTTTATGATCGAGTAGATGTGACCTGAGGATCACCGAGGACAGGAATGCTCAACTTCAGACAGCTGCGTGGGAGTGTGGACGGCCAAAGGGGCTCGTTCGAGCGCCTGCTGCGACATCTTGCGGAGGTAATCCCACCGGCGCGTGCGACCGAGTTCCGGCCCATCGAAGGCGCGGGCGGTGACGGCGGCGTCGAGGCCTATTGGGTGTTGGAGGACGGCACCGAAGAGGGCTACCAGGCGAAATTCCACGAGGAAGCGGGCGATATAAATTGGACGGCCCTCAACGGGTCGATCCTGACTGCGATCTCCACGCACGCAGCGATGACGCGCATCACTGTCGGCATGCCGTGCGACCTGACCGATGTCAGGCATCAGCGCGGCACTTCGGCGCGCCAGAAATGGAATCAGCGGCTCCCGGGCTGGAAGGAAGCTGCCGGCGATAGGCCGTTCACGGTCGACTTCCTGGGCGGCAGCCAGATCGAGCGCATGCTCGCCGACCCGCGTGCAGCAGGTTTGCGCGAATATTGGTTCGGCGAGAGGGAGCTGTCGGAAACATGGTTTCGCGAGCAATTTGAGCGGACCGTTGCCGCGCTCGACGAACGCTATCATCCCGAGGACCATGTCGATGTCGGCGCAAGCCAGCTGTTCCAGGCGCTGCGCGGCAGCGCCGATTGGCGCGGTGGCTACCGGCAGCCGCTTGCAGCACTGGCGGAGCTTCTGCCCGATGATCCCGGCGAGGGAACGCCGGACGCGCCATGGTACACCCCTCTTGCGCTGGCGATGCATCGCCTCGAGACGATTGCCGGGCAGCCACTGCAACGCGAAGAGGCCTTTCCCCTGCAAGACTGGCTAAATGCGTGCGAGGCCGCGATCGACGCCATCGGGCAGGCCGGCCCCATACTCTACGATGAAGACAGGCCAGATCATGACAGCTTCGGTCTGCGCAGGCTACGCGAGCGCCTCGACCAGATGGACGAGGCGCTGATCGATTTGCGGGATCGGCTCGAAGGCACCTTCCAGGAAGCGGACCAGTCCCGGTTTGCGATCGTCGAGGGCGAGGCGGGAAGCGGCAAGTCCCATCTCATGGCGCGGGAAGTAGGCGTCGCTCTCGACGCCGGCGAACCGGCGATCATGCTGCTCGGCACCGACTTCCGGCATGGCGACGAGCCCGGCGTCGAAATTGCGAGACGGCTGGAGCTGCCGGGGATGACGACCGAGAAACTGCTCGGCGCTTTGGGCGCCGCAGCCGCGGCCCGCGGAACGCGCGCGCTCATCTGCATCGACGCGCTCAACGAGGGCGGTGGGGCGCAGTATTGGCGCAATCGTCTCGCAGGCTTTGCGGCGCAGGTTCGGGCGAACCCCCGTCTCGCGCTCTGCGTCTCCTGCCGGGACGTATATTCCGAGCGCGTGTTCACCGCCTCGTCAAGGGAGCATGCGGCCGAGATCGTCATCGCGGGTTTCGAGACGGAAGAGGAACGCGAACGGGCCGCAGTGGTCTATATGGACCGGCGGGGTATTACGCGACCGGCCTCCCCTTGGCTTCCGCCAGAATTTGTCAATCCGCTGTTCTTGCGCACTACCTGCGTTGCCCTCCAGCGCCAGGGTAAAACCCAGTTCCCATTGGGACTGCGCGGATCGCGCGAGATGCTTCGATTCTACCTCGACGCCGCCGCTACAACGCTGGGGACGATATATGACGGTAGCGCGGAGCTTGTTGCTCCACTGACCAGGGGGCTGCTCGACATCGCTGGTGCCATGGCGGACGGCCGCGTCGACTATATCGAGCGCCGAGCGGCGGCATGCCTGCTGGACGCAGCCTTTGCGAGCTATCAGACCCCCATTGGCATGGGCTGGCTGGACCTGCTGCACCTGCGCGGACTGCTGCGATACGATCCACCGCCCTATGACGAGGATGCCAAGGCCGACCCGCTCGACGTGCAGGAGGATGTCCTGCGCTTCGCGTTCCAGCGCATCCAGGACCAACTCGTCGCCAAGAGCCTGACGCAGGGCATGCGCGAGCCTGGGGCGCCCTTCGAAAAGGACGCTCCGTTCGCTTTCATGCTCGGTCGCTGGGGTATCGAGGACGAGTGGCGCGGCGTCTTCGACGCTCTCGGTATCGTATTCGCCGATGAGTGGCGGACCGAAATCGTCGATCACCTTCCCGGCGGCCTGGAGCGATGGTGGGGGCGCAGTTCAATTCAGGCGGCGTTCGTCGAGAGCGTGCGCTGGCGCCAGCACGGTTCTTTCAGCGACCGCACGGTCGAATTGTTGAATCGGCTGAGCTGGCAGGCAACCCCATTGGACCTCCTGATCGAACTTTCGGCGGTCGAGGGGCATCCTTGGAATGGTGACATGCTGCACCGGAACCTCGTGCGACGCCCCCTGCCCGAACGGGATGCCTTCTGGACGCAGCGGGTGAACGGCGAAATCGAACAGCGCGGCACAGCCTACCGGCTCGCCAGCTGGGGTCTGGGCCAGGGGCCGGACACCGCGAACAGCGAGACGGTGCGGCTGGCGCTGTCGACATTGGGATGGATTCTGACCTCGTCGAATAGGACGCTGCGTGATCGTGCCACGAAAGCGGCCACCGAAATCCTGATGCGCCATCCGGGTGCCGCGGCACCGTTCGTCGAGCGCTTCGCTGGAGTCGATGATCCCTATGTCGTGGAACGCGTGCTGGCTGCCGTGGCCGGCGCATGCCTGCGGAATCCTCAGGCGGACCGCGTGGCAACCGCTGCGGATGCGATCTGGCGACATGTTTTTTCGGGAGCATCCATTCCCCTGCACATCCTCGCCCGCGATTATGGCCGCCTGGTGATGGAGCTTGCGCTCGACAGGGATGTGCTTCCCGAAGGATGTGATATCACCAGATGCCGCCCACCCTATGGCAGCAGAGCGCCACGCTTCGGGTTGGATCAGGCGAAGGTGGAAGCGGAAGCCGAGGCCGTTGGCGACCGCCAAATCGTGGATTCGTGTACCGGCTTTGGAGGTGATTTCGGCGATAAAATCATCAAGTCACGAATCCGCCAGTTCACCAGCATCCCGCTTTCGCGACCGAGGCCGATCCGCTTTTCGGAGGCCTTTGAACTGTTCAAGGCGAGGTGGATCGCCGGGGATGAAATGAAGGAAATCCTCCTTAATCTCGTCGAGTTGACTGCGTCGCATTTCGAAAAGAATGATAATGCTGGCGGCAAATCTGGTGTGGGTGAAACATTCGCGCACGCCGACCGTCATCTTCGCCGGCTGCTTGGAGTCCGGGCGACGAAAGCCTATCAGGAAGATGTCATCCCGCACCTCCAAGGCCGGGAGGGGTGGTCTGGCATCGGCAAGGAACTTCCGCTCGTTGACCATAAGCAGGCGCGGCTATGGATCGCCCGCCGGGCCATCAGACTAGGCTGGTCGAGCAAACGGTTTCCACGCGACTATGGCGCCGGGAGCGATACCGCTCCTCATGCCAGGATCGAACGGATCGGGAAAAAATATCAGTGGATCGCATTCCACGAGTTGCTCGCACGTCTCGCGGACAATGTCTGGCTCGCACCGGAGTGGGGAACGCTCGAAGCCCGCGCGTACGATGTGCCGACCAACCTGCCGTTTCTGCGTGATATCGAACCCACCGTGCGGCCGATCGAAGATGAAGATACCGGCTACGCCCCAACATCGATCCCGGCCGTTCCACACATCACGATCGACAAGGTCGCGACGAAAGATATGCCTTCCTGGGTATTCGACAACGAAATCCCGCGTGAAAGGCTGTCGCTGGGACTGTGCGGTGATGTGTCGGACGGCGACTGGCTCACCCTTTACCGGTATACGGACAGCAAGACGCGCCATCCAGGCGTCGATCGCACGGGCGGCGCGCCGTTCAGACTGAACGACTTCCACTTCCTGATGATGGTCGGCATCGAAGCCGGGCAGGAAGTGCGGTTCGCCCGGCAGATGAGCCGCGCCTGGGCCGACTTCCATCACGACTGGATGATGTGGGGCGACCTGACCGATGGTCCCTATGTCTATGAAGCGGGCCTCCGTAGCACCTGGCCCGATACGGAATGGGTTGATTCGGACGGGATTCAGTCGGCGGAAGCCCGCTATCTACGGTTTTGCCGACAATATCGCTGGGAGCATCATCTCGATGCGACGCTGCCCTCAGGCCTTTCCATGCATGTCCCAAGCCCTTGGTTATTGAAAGAACTCAACATCCAGGCCGATCCCAACCTTCCAGGAGTGTGGGTTGCCGCCGATGACCAGCAGATCATCGTATCGAGTACGGGCGACCGTAACTCCTTTTGCCTCGTGCGACGCGGCGTGCTCGAAGCAGCGCTGGAGGCACGAGGCGTGACGCCTCTTTGGGTGGGCATCGGAGAGCGCGGTGCGTGGCCCGATGCCAAGGAGAATGCAGGTCCGCAGCGACGCTGGAACGGGGTGTTTTGGCAGAACGGCGAAGAAGTTCTGGTTGAGGCCTGGGCCGAGGACCATCGCCCCGAGCGGCCGATGTGGCAGGAGAAAGTCCGCTTATATCAAGCAGCCTCGAATGTTATGGCCAAAGCGGATTAGTCGACGCCATCTGCCGCGGCACCTGGGAGTGTCAGGAATTTCGTGTGCGGGCGGGCGGATGAACATTACGCCGCCATGGCCTTGATGAAGCGTTCGCCGAAGATGACGGCGAACTGTGCCTTT